>JAHEEL010000038.1 GCA_024640745.1 Actinomycetes bacterium | reverse complement strand
GGTGGTCGGAGACAACGAGGATCGGATCGTCGACGCGCTTCTCGCTGCGTGCTCGCGGTCCGACGCCGTGATCATCACCGGCGGTCTCGGGCCGACGCGCGACGACCTCACGCGGGAAGCCATGGCACGCGCCGCCGGTGTCGGCCTCGTGTTCGACGAGGCGCAGGCCGAGCGCCTCCGCGAGCGGTGGAGGCTCCGTGGCCGGGACATGCCCGCGTCGAACCTCCAGCAGGCCGAGCGTCCAGAGGGATCAGAGCTGATCGAGAACCCGAAGGGCACCGCCCCCGGCATCCGCATGCGGATCGGCGACGCGTGGGTGTACGCCCTCCCGGGTGTGCCGGCGGAGATGATTCCCATGCTCGACGACACCGTCATCCCGTTCCTGCGCGGCGACGACACGTCGATCGTGGTGAGCCGGCTCATCCGCACATGGGGGGAGTCCGAGTCGGCCGTTGGCGAGAAACTCGGCGATCTCTATGACGAGTCGACCAATCCCTCGCTTGCCTTCCTCGCATCGAGTGGAGAGATCAAGGTGAGGATCACGGCCAAGGCCTCGTCGCGCTCCGAAGCCATGGCGCTCATCGCACCGGTCGAGGCGACGGTTCGAGAGCGCCTCGGTCGTCTCGTCTTCGGCATCGACGACGAGACGATCGAAGTGGTGATCCTCCGTCTGCTGGCTGAACACGGCTGGACGCTCGGCACCGCCGAATCGGCGACGGGGGGACTCGTCGCGGCACGCATCACGTCCACGCCGGGTGCAAGCCGGGTCTTCCGGGGATCGATCGTCGCCTACGCCACGGACCTCAAGGAGTCCCGGCTCGGTGTCTCGGCCGCCATGATCGATGAGCACGGTGTGGTCAGCGAGGAGGTCGGCCTCGCGATGGCGCAAGGGGCGCGCGATGCCCTGACGGTTGACGTTGCGCTCGCCGTCACCGGCTCGGCCGGACCCGACCCACAGGATCGCCCGGTCGGTACCGTCGTCGTCGCGGTCGCGACGCCGGACCGAACGATGGTTCGGACGCTGCACATGCCCGGCGATCGTGAGCGCATTCGCACTTTTGCCACCACCGCGGCCCTTCACCTCGCTCGGATCACGTTGTTGCGAGAAGATCGAGAACCGGGGTGAGCGACCGACTGTTCCTTGCCGTCGCACTCAGCGACAACGTCGCACACGGCCTCGCGGCGTTTCTCGCCGACGAGACGCTGCGGCTTCCCGGCCGGTCGACGTCGCCATCCAACTGGCACGTGACCATTCGCTTTCTGGGGCCGACGACGGCGCTCCAGCGCGACCGCGTGCTCGAGTTTCTCGACGAACACCTGGCCGTCGAGCCGTTCACCCTGAGCTTCGGTGGCCTCGGCGCGTTTGCGAGACCGTCCAAGGCAACGGTCGTGTATCTCAACATCGAGCGAGGAACGGACCGCCTGACGGCGATGGCCGAGATCGCCGAGACGGCGGCACAACTCGCAGGCTTCGAGCCGGAGGACCGACCGTTCCATGCCCACGTCACCCTTTCACGGATCCGTCCGCCGATGGATGTGCGGCCGCTGATCGAGCGCGTGCCGGGCTTCCCGCTTGCGATGGAAGTCGATCGGCTCACGCTCTATCGGAGCCGCCTCGGATCCGGTGGACCGACCTATGACGTGCTCGACGAGGTGCGCCTCTGAGGCCGGGCGGGCAGCGAACCGGGCGATCCACCGATTCCTCGACATCGAACAGATGTTCGCCTAAGGTATGCCGAACACCGCGAATACCATCAGTGTGGTTCACAGAGCAGAATCTGTCACAGGCGCCCGATAGCTTGCGGGACAGTCGACAAAGGAGACATCGTGGCTGAAGACCGGAGCGACCGGGGAGACCGGGAGAAGAACATCGAGATGGCCATGTCGCAGATCGAGCGCCAGTTCGGCACGGGCGCCATCATGCGGATGGGCGACGAAGAGATTCGCAAGATGGACGTGATCCCCACCGGGGCGCTTTCCCTCGACCTCGCGCTTGGCATCGGTGGCGTACCGCGGGGCCGCATCGTCGAGATCTACGGGCCGGAGAGCTCGGGGAAGACGAGCCTGGCACTCCACATCGTCGCCGAAGCGCAGCGCAACGGCGGCCTTGCCGCGTTCATCGATGCCGAGCACGCCCTCGACCCGATCTACGCAAGGGCAATCGGTGTCGATGTCGACGAGCTGCTGATCTCACAACCGGATACCGGTGAACAGGCCCTGGAGATCACCGACATGCTGATCCGGTCGGGCGCGCTCGACGTGGTGGTCATCGACTCGGTCGCCGCCTTGGTGCCTCGAGCGGAACTCGAAGGCGATATGGGCGACACGCACGTCGGCCTCCAGGCCCGTTTGATGTCGCAGGCTCTGCGGAAGCTCGCCGGCACGATCAACCGCTCCCAGACGACCGCGATCTTCATCAACCAGCTGCGAGAGAAGATCGGTGTGATGTTCGGCAGCCCGGAGACCACACCCGGCGGACGAGCGCTCAAGTTCTATTCGAGCGTGCGGATCGACATTCGCCGGATCGAAGCCATCAAGTCGGGAACCGACAACGTCGGCAACCGGGTGCGCACCAAGATCGTGAAGAACAAGGTGGCGCCGCCGTTCCGTCTCGCCGAGTTCGACATCATGTTCGGCGAGGGGATCTCGCGCGAGGGCAGCCTGCTCGACGTCGCCGTCGAGGAAGGCATCGTGAAGAAGGCCGGCGCCTGGTACACCTACGACGGGGATCAGCTCGGCCAGGGCCGTGAGAAGGCGAAACAGTTCCTTCGCGAGAACCCTCAACTGTCGGTTCAGCTGCAAGATCAGGTCTTGCGCGCCGTCGGCGTGATCGTCGACGACGAGGAAGCCGTCGAAGAGAGCGATGCTTCGGAAGAGCCCGCCGAGTAGCTGCACGCGATTTTCGCGTTCCGCGCGGAGCCGGAGTGCGGTAGCATCAACAATGACACACACGAAACACTGATACCAAGCGGTTGAGAACGCAGATGTCGATACGGAGAACAGTAGGCAAAGAACCCGAACGGGATTGAACCCCCGATTTGCAGTGCTGTTTCCGGTGTGTGCCGAGTCCCCGGGCTCGGCACGCTGCGTTCTCGACCACGGAACGGGGAAATGATGATGCAGTGGCTCGGAGCAGCCCTGGTGATCGTCGTCGTCGGTCTCGCATTCGTTGCGGGGTACGTCCTGTCCCGGAGGGGGGGTCGTCAGGCCACACCCGACGAGACGCTCGGCGATGCCCGCCTCGAGGCGCAGCGGATCCTGGCTCGTGCGGAAGAGGAAGCCCGCTCGAAGGCTGAGACCTACCGCGAACGTGAGGACGCCACGCTCGAACACCGACGGGTCGAGATGGGCTCACAGGAGTCCCGCCTCACCCAGCGTGAGGCGACGTTGGAACAGCGCGCGGGCAACCTGGCCCAGCGCGAGGAGCTGGTGCTGGCGCGCGAGCGCGCCGCCGAGAAGGCAGTAGCCGATGCCGAGATCGCCAGGGAGGAGGCTCGGGATGCGCTCGAACGCATCGCCGGGTTCGACTCGAAGGCGGCCAAGGCCGAGCTGCTGGAGAAGGTGGAAACGGAAGCGCGCCGCGATGCAATGGTGCTCATCCGGGACCTCGAGGTCCGTGCCCGTGAGGAATCGGAGCGTCGCGCGCGTCGCATCCTCGGCACGGCCGTTCAGCGTCTTGCCGCCGAGGTCGTCTCCGAGACCACCGTATCGGTCGTCCCCCTGCCGTCCGATGACATGAAGGGCCGGATCATCGGACGGGACGGACGGAACATCCGCACGTTCGAAGCGATTGCCGGCGTCAATCTGATCGTCGACGACACGCCGGAGGCCGTATCGGTTTCCACGTTCGACCCGGTGCGACGCGAGGTGGCCCGGCGGGCGCTCGAGAAGCTCGTCGAAGGCGGTCGCATTCATCCGTCGTCGATCGAAGAGGCCTATGAGAAGTCGCGTGAGGAGGTGGAGCAGTCGGTCCGAGACGCTGGAGAATGGGCGCTGCTCGAAGTCGGGCTCACCAAGATGCACCCGGAGCTCATCACCCTGCTCGGCCGGCTCCAGTACCGCACCAGCTACGGTCAGAACGTGCTGAGCCACCTGGTGGAAGCCGCTCACATTGCCGGGATGCTCGCCGCCGAACTGGGTGCAGACGAGAAGGAAGCCAAACGAGCCGCCTTCCTGCACGACATCGGCAAGGCCGTCTCGCACGAGGTAGGCGGCTCGCACGCCCTGATCGGTGCCGAGATTGCCCGCCGGTTTGGCGAAGACCCAGCGATCGTGCACGCGATCGAGTCGCATCACAATGAAGTCGAACCGCGAACACTCACGGCAGTTCTCGTGCAGGCTGCAGACGCCGTGTCGGCCGCACGTCCGGGGGCCCGGCGCGAAGCGCTCGAGTCCTACGTGCGGCGTCTCGAGCGGCTCGAGGAGATCGCCGGAGCGTTCGCGGGCGTTGCGAATGTGTTTGCGCTTCAGGCTGGTCGCGAGATTCGAGTGATCGTGGATCCCGAGGCGGTGGATGACCTGCAGGCAAGCGATCTGGCGCGGCGGATCGCGCGCAAGCTCCAGGAAGACCTGCAGTATCCGGGCCAGATCGAGGTAACGGTCATTCGCGAGTTCCGGGCGCGCGACTACGCGCGCTGATTCCGGGAGCAACCCCATGACTGACACCACGATGCTCGGGATGCCGAGTGTTCGCGAACCTCACGAGCCGCGTCGTTTGGGTCTTTCGTACTTCGTGCGCACCTTCGGCTGCCAGATGAACGAGCACGACTCGGAGCGGATCGCGGGGTTGCTCGAAGCCGATGGCATGGTCCGTGCCGGTGATGTCAACGATGCCGACGTGGTGGTCGTGAACACGTGCACCATCCGCGAGAACGCCGATCAGCGTCTCTACGGATTCCTTGGGTCCCTCAAGGCCGCCAAGGAGCGCAGGGACGGAATGCGGATCGTCGTCGGTGGATGCACGGCGCAGAAGGACAAGGAGATCGTGCGCGAGCGGGCGTCGTGGGTGGATGTGGTGTTCGGCACGCACAACACCCACCGCGTCATCGAGCTCCTCGACCACGTCGAGGAATGGGGTCCCGTCACCGAGATCTGGGAAGAGACGGTGAGCGCCGAAGATGGCCCTTCATCCCTTCCGTCTCGGCGAGATACCGAACACTCGGCCTGGGTGACGATCACCACCGGGTGCAACAACAGCTGCACGTTCTGCATCGTGCCGATCGTGCGCGGTACCGAGATCAGCCGGCGGCCGGGGGATGTGATTCGCGAGATCCGGCGCCTCGCCGACGACGGAGTGGTCGAGGTCACCTTGCTCGGGCAAAACGTGAACTCGTATGGCCGCGATCTCGATTTGAACGGGCGGCAACCGCTCTTCGCCGACCTGCTCCGGCGGGCCGGGGAGGTCGAGGGCATCGGACGCATCCGCTACACGAGCCCGCACCCGAAGGATTTTCACGACGACGTTGCGCACGCGATGGCCGACACCTCGGCGGTCGCCGCGCAACTCCACCTCCCGCTCCAGTCGGGGAGCGACTCGGTGCTCGCAGCGATGCATCGCGGCTACACCGCGGAGCGGTTCCTCGACAAACTCGCGATGGCACGCCGCCTCGTGCCGGACCTCACCGTGTCGACCGACGTCATCGTGGGCTTCCCCGGTGAGACCGCCGACGATTTCGAACAGACGCTTGCCGTCGTGGAGGAGGCACGTTTCGACAACGCGTTCATGTTTCAGTACTCGCCGCGCCCGGGAACGCCCGCGGCGTCGATGCCCGATCAGGTGCCCCCGGATGCCGTCCGGGAGCGATTCGACCAACTGGTCGCGACGCAGAACGCGATCACCTTCGAGCGGAATCAGACACGGGTCGGGAGAGTCGAGTCGGTGTTGACCGAGGGCCCGTCGCGTCGAGACGCCGACGTTGCGACGACCCGGTCGGAGGGCAACCGCATCGTTCACGTGCCGGGTTCGTTCGAGCCGGGCCGATTCATGAGCGTGCGGGTGACCCGGGCGGCGCCGCACTATCTCGAAGGGACAGCCGTCTGAGCCTGGTCGCCGTCCTCGGGCCGACCGCGGCCGGGAAGTCCGAACTCGCCGAAGCGATCGCGGCACGATCCGGTTCCGAGATCATCTCGGTCGATTCGATGCAGGTCTTCCGTGGCATGGACATCGGAACCGCCAAGCCCGATCTCGCGACCCGTAGGCGCTTCGGCTATCACCTCGTCGATATCGCCGATCCCACCGAGGAGTTCACGGCGGCCGACTTCCAGGCGGCGGGGACGGCGGTGCTGAATACGATCGAAGCCGAGGGAGCGAACGCAGTCGTCGCAGGCGGTTCGGGACTGCACTTCCGCTCGCTCGTCGACCCGCTGGGCTTCCCGCCGACGGATCCCGAGATTCGGCGGGAATTGGAGGCGATGGACGGAGACGCGCTGCGAGCAGAACTCCTCTCGGTGGATCCAACGGCGGCGACGGTGATCGATCTCGCGAACCCGCGGCGAGTGATGCGTGCCGTCGAAGTACTCCGACTCACCGGAGCGACGCCAACCGAACGTGCGGCGACGCCCGATGCGGAAGCCGTGCGTTCCTACCGGCCCGAGCGGGCATTCACGGCCATCGGCATCGACCCCGGGCCAACACTTGCCGAACGCATTGCGAAGCGATTTGATCAGATGCTCCAGTCCGGCTTCCTCGCCGAAGTGGAGGAGCTCGCTCCACGCCTCGGCCGCACGGCTCGCAAAGCGGTCGGGTATCGGGAGCTCCTCGATGTCGTCGACGGGCGAGTGGACCTCCCGAGTGCACGGGCCGACGCCATTCGCGCCACCAACGGGCTGGCGAAACGACAGCGGACGTTCTTCCGACGGGATCCGCGCATTCAATGGATTCCGTGGCACCATGAACCCGAAGCGATGGCGCAGACCGCTATTGAAGTGCTCGCAAAGGACGCCCCATGGATTTCGTGAAGGCCGAGGGACTCGGGAACGACTTCATCATCTTCACCGAGGACTTTCACGCTTCGCCCGATCGCATCGCCCAACTGTGCGAACGCAGGACCGGCATCGGCGCAGACGGCATTCTCGAGGTCATCGCCCAGGATCATTCGAGCGTCACGATGCGCTACTGGAACGCGGATGGCGGATCGGCCGAGATGTGCGGTAACGGGTTGCGATGCGTTGCGCTTGTTGCGGTCGAGCACGGCCTGGTCACGGGACCCACGCTGACCGTCCACTCCGCCGTCGGCGAGCACCCGGCGACCGTGTTGCCGGGAGGCATCGTTCGAGCCTTCGTAGGCACGCCCCACGCGTTCCGTACGGAGAAGCTGAGGGTTGCGGGCCACTCGGTGAGGCCCGTCGGCGTCGGCAATCCCCACGCCGTGTTGTTCGTCGACGACGTGGACGGTGCCGATGTCGAAGGCATCGGCTCGACGATCGAGCACGACCCGATCTTCCCGGAGGGAACGAACGTTGAGTTCGTCGAGATCGGCGAGGGCAACCGGATCACGGTACGGGTCTGGGAGCGCGGGGTCGGTGAGACGGCAGCATCCGGCACCGGTTCGGCGGCCGCCGCATTCGCCGCCCGCTCGGTGGCCGAGCTCGGCGATGCGGTGACAGTCGCGCTCCCGGGTGGCGAGCTGCTCATCGAGTTCGACGACGCCGGCGCGTGGATGGTCGGGCCCGCAGCAATCGTCTACCGCGGCTCGGTGGACTGATCTACTCGACGCGTCGGAGCACCGCAACCACGACTCCGAGGATCTCGACGCCCTCGGTGAAGACCATCGGTGCGTAGGCCGGGTTCTCGGCTTCGAGGATCACACGGCCATCCCTGCGCCGCAGGCGTTTGACCGTGGCCTCTTCCTCCGAGACGAGCGCAGCGACCAGCTGACCGTCGTTCGCAACGGACTGGCGCCGGATGACGACGTAGTCACCGTCGAAGATCCCGGCATCGATCATGGAGTCGCCCCGCACGTCGAGCATGAAGACGGGGTCGTTCCCGACGAGCTCCGCGGGGAGTGGGTAGATCTCCTGGATGTCCTCTTCGGCGAGAATCGGCGATCCGGCCGCGATCCGGCCGACGAGCGGGACATCGCGTACAGGAGCCCGGTGGAGCGAGGTCTCCGGGAGGCCGTTGTCGATCACTTCGATCGCCCGCGGCTTGGAGGGATCGCGACGAAGGTACCCGGCCCGCTCGAGCGCCGAGAGGTGGCTGTGGACGGTAGAGGGCGACGACAACCCAACGGCCTCGCCGATCTCACGGACCGACGGGGGATAGCCGCGATCGCGGACGGTCTCGGCGATCAGATCGAGGATTTGTCGCTGTCGGTCGGTGAGGTCATGCCTGTCGGTCACGGTGGGCCCCTGAGTCGCTTGCCGCAAACAGTAGCGGATTTCGCGTTCACGACCAAACATATGTTCGATCGCGTTCCTGGCGGTCGCTCCTACGCGGTGAGTTCCCTCTCGAGGGGCGTCGGGAATCTCGGTATGACCCGAACGGTATCGAGCCAGCGTTCGAGCCGCTGCGCCTCGGCCTCGATCATGTGGATGGCCTCGGTGGGGACCTCCTGGAGCAAGCGGAAGGCGACCGCGCCGTTCTCCCGTTGTGCCCATCCACCGACCACGCGTCCGTTCCACCAGACGGTTGGTCCCGCGTTGCCGTTGCGGTCGAAGAGACGCGAGGCGTGTTCTCCAAGGTACCAGTCCCTTCCTTTCCATCCCATCGTCGTGGAATCGAGCGAGGGGAGGAGTGCGACCCATTCGTCGAGGTCCTGGGCGGCGGGCTCGATGTCGTCGGGCAGAACCCAGCCGGGCCCGTCGTCCAGCTCGACCTCGACGGCATCCACTGCTGCGAGCGCCGCGCGCGTGTCCCGTACGGTCCATCCGGTCCACCACTTCACATCCTCGGTCGTCCCCGGTCCGAAGCGATCGAGCCATCGACGAACGAGTTCGGCTCGGGCCGCCTCGGGTTGCATGGCAGGAAGCGCCTCGCCGAGCCACGCATCCGTCGGTACCCATCGGTACTGGCTCGAGACCCAGCTACCGAGCGGTCGGCCCCGCATGATCGCGCCGTCGGCCGCGAGGAGGAAGAGAACACGCGTCGAGACACCGATCGTGCCGCCCCACGACTTGCCCTCGCCGAAGGTCAAGGTCTCGCGCATCTCGGGGATCACGTCACGCAGCTCGTTCGCCGTTGCCTCGCCACGAGCGTCGAGGACCTTCAACACTGCCTCGGCGACACCGGAGACCCACGCACCGGCGTCGTCGGTCTTGTCCTGGTCGGCGAGGAGCTTCGTCAGGCGGCGGCGCTCCGCCGCCCCGAATGCGTCCGGCGACGCTGCACGCATGATGCCCGCGAGTTCTCGCGTTGTGACGAACAGCGTCCTACGCATACCCCAGAGCCGGACCAGTGAGCGATCGTCGTAGAGCGCTTGCTCGATATCCGGAACGGCGAGACCGTTCACTCTCGCCTGGGCGCTCAGGTAGACCGTGGATGGGTCGCTTGCGTGCAGCCCGACGACGGCGCCGACGGCGTCGAGCAGAGTGGGGGCCGGCCGGGCGAGGGAGTGCCGGTCGCCGAGACGAGCCCGGCGTTCGCTTTGCGGGATTCGACGCATGGCGACAGTCAAGCCGATGCTCGGCGGATTGGCAGCGCCTCGGGACCGCTGGGGCCGAGGCGCCGGGACGAGGGCAGATGTTCGACTTGACGGGCGAACAGATGTTCGATACAGTTCGTGACGATACGAACAGACGTTCGGTTGGCCGGGAGTCTCCGTTTTCTGTCACACCCGGACGGTACGTTCGCATCGTGGGCCAAGGCCCACCGCGCAGGGTCGGCGAAAGCCGGCGCACGGCAGATCGGTGACCGAGGAGGAGACACAAATGACCTCGCAGCGAACCACCAGCGTCCGAGCGCTGGTCATCATCTCCACGACCGTTGCAGCATTTGTGCTCCTCCTCGCGACTGCCGTCCACGCTATGGCCGGCGGCGCGCCGGTGCCGGCCGTCGACTACCGGGTGCACCCCGGCGATACGCTCTGGTCGATCGCCGCCGAGAACACGGAATCCGGTGAGGACCTGCGAGCTACGATCGCGGCCATCCAATCGATGAACGGCCTCGACGGAGCGGTGCTCCAGATCGGGCAGACGCTGCAGATACCCGCAACGGCCGGGGCATAGCAATCCACTCAACGCACGAGCGGAAGGACGTCACCGCCTTCGCGAACTCAGATCGGTCCTCATGGTGTCCCATGGTGTAGCCTCCGCCTCGATGCGTTGCCCCCTGTGCTCAACCGAAGACACCCGCGTGATCGATTCCCGGCCCGCCGAGGAGGGCACGGCGATTCGTCGACGTCGAGAGTGCCCGGTGTGCGGTGAACGCTTCACGACGTTCGAGCGATCTGCACGAGACGTCACGGTCGTCAAACGAGACGGCCGCCGCGAACCATTCGACCGAGCGAAACTGCGTCAGGGCCTCGAGGCTGCGCTTGCCGATCGTCCCGTGTCGATCGGCGCGATCGGCGACGTCGTTTCGCGGATCGAATCCTCGGCTCGGGGAGGGTCGCGACTCGTGACGAGCGATGAACTCGGGAAGGCCGCGCTCGGCGAATTGCGCGAGCTCGACGAGGTTGCCTATCTCCGGTTCGCTTCCGTATACAAGGAGTTCCAGGGCGCCGCGGACTTCGAACGCGAAGTCGCCGCGCTCGAGCAGAACGGCTAGGTTCGGCGACGCATGGCTACGGGATCGCTGCGACGACGGCCTCGGTCTCGGTCGCAAGATCGATGATCTTCGGATCGACCTCGGATCGCACCGTCGCGAGCGCCCGATCCAGCTCGCGCTCGATACTGGACTTCGCGACGCCGAGCTCCGTGACCAGCGCAGTGGCGCGGGTCGTATCTCCCTCCCGGAGCGCATCGAGGTATTCCAGCTGCCACGTGGCGTAGCGGTCCGACGCAGCCGTTGCGAGATCGCGCGTGGTGGCAAAGGTCGGGTCGGGCGGCAGTTCCGAGATCAGCCGCGCTGTTGTGGCCAGAGACTCGGCGAGATCCACACTCAGTTGGTCCACCGTTGCCGAGTCGGCTTGGACGGGGAGCTGCGGAGTAGCGAACAGCATGGGGACGGTCGAGCGATAGGCAAACGTTGTCGCCAGCCGACCCGAGATGCCCTCGGCTTCGGCCCCGACGATCAGCATGGCCGACCGGGTCGGCTCGAGATCGTCGAGCGGTGTGGTCGGCACGAGCGGCAGGGTCGACGGAAGTGGTGTCGTCGCCTGACCGACGACCACCGTTGCGCGGGTGTTGATGTCGCCGATTGCGGGTATGACGGCCGACACCTCTTCCGGCGAACTCGCCGGGTCCGTCAGGACCTGTAGGGCGGTTTGGGTGGTTGGGAGCTCGTTGCGAAGGGCGGTGAGCGACGTCCGGTAGCTCGCCGCGAGGTCGTCGGCTTCTTGCTGCACGTTGTTCGGAAGCGAATAGATGAGCCAACCGACGACGGCCAGAACGGCAACGACGGCCCCTGCGGCGATCCAGCGCCCGTAGCTGTGGCGCCCGAGCCGCGACGATGCAGGGTCGGGCTCCCAATCCGATAGCGCATCGCCGTCCTGGGCTGTAACCGGCACGAACTCGTCACCGTCGGCATCTTCGGCAAGCGAGCCGCTCACGGCCGCGGTCGTCGCGGTCGCCGCAGCGCTCTCGGATTCGACCACCGGCGCCGGTGCTTCGAGTTGTTCGAGCTCCGTGTACGTCGATGTAGGGGTCGGCGGTTCGTCGACAATCCCGGCGACTTCGAGAAACCACCGTCCGTCATTGCCCGGGAGGAGCGGTTCTTGTTCTTTCCTGGCCATGCACCCGTTTGGTCGGTTGACGCCAAGATACCGCCACCGGACCGACAGTTGGCGCACCGTGGACAGCAGAACGGCGATACCATCCCGGCGAAGCGACCCGGGTGCCAGCCGTGCAGATTCCTCTTCAGCGACTTGATGGCGGTCTCCCCATTCCTGCGCATGCCCATCCCGGCGATGGTGGTGTCGATCTCTCGGCCCGGCATTCCGTACGTCTCGGGCCGGGGGAGCGGGCGGTGGTGCCCACTGGCATCGCCGTCGCCATCCCACCCGGCTACGCCGGCCTGGTGACGCCGCGCAGCGGCCTCGCCGCCCGTCATGGGATCTCGGTTGTCAATGGGCCGGGTCTGGTCGATGCGGGCTACCGGGGCGAGGTCAAGGTGGTGCTCGTCAATCTCTCCACCGAGCCGTTCGAGATTCTGCGGGGTGATCGGATCGCCCAGCTCGTGGTGGTTCCGGTCGCGGTGCAGGAATTCGTCGAAGTGGCAGAACTGCCGGACACGACCCGTGGTTCGGGCGGGTTTGGCTCAACCGGCTCATGAATGGTTCAAGCGGCTCCGTGGTACCATCCGCCGCAGCGCGGACGTAGCTCAGCTGGTAGAGCGCAACCTTGCCAAGGTTGAGGTCGCCGGTTCGAATCCGGTCGTCCGCTCGACGGGCGGTTTCGGCCGCCCATTGCTGACTGAGGTCTCGGCGACGTGGCCGAGTGGTGAGGCAAGGGTCTGCAAAACCCTCTACCCGGGTTCGATTCCCGGCGTCGCCTCGGCGGGATACAATGCCCATCTCGGGCGCTTAGCTCAGCGGCAGAGCGCTGCCTCGACACGGCAGAGGTCACTGGTTCAAATCCAGTAGCGCCCACCAGGCGGAAACCCATACAAGGTATGGGTTTTTGTCGTTTCTGGGGTCGGTTGCCGGGGCAGGCAGAGGGCCGGATGTCGGTGTCCGTGCTGCACCGGTGCTGCAGACTGTCTGAGAAAGGCCGATTGCGCGGATCGGGAGCAGTGGGTGCCTGGCGAGTCGTCAAGCAATCTGGAGAGACGCGAGACTCCGCGGGTAGCGAGCATCTACCGCGGGTTGCTGTCACGAGCGCGCACATGGGGACTGGGTTCGTCACGCAGTGCGTATTCGAGGAGGACCTCACATCACGGATTGTCACGTAGAGCGGCTTCGATACCGGGGGCACTGTCACGCTGGATCGCGTCACGCCCGATCCTGAGGGCGGTCACGGCGAGAGGATTCGAGCCGGAGGGGTTCGTCACGCCGACCGCCCATATTGCACAGGATATGGGCGGGTGCGATGGCGCTTTCGGCTGAACTCTTCGGTTGAGCCGTTCGTTTGTGACGCGCAGGATTGCCGGTGGATGGTCTAATTGGGTAGAGACTGAGGATTGGAGCGCGTTGATGGCTCCGAAACCTTCGGAGGCTGCTTTCACCGAGTTCTTCGAGAACCATGGTGTTGGTTTGCGTCATGCGTTCATTGCCCGTTATGGGCCGGAGGTTGGTGCCGAGGTGATGGGTGACGTGGCGGAGTATGCGTGGGCGCATTGGGGGAAGGTTTCGGCGTTGCAGAACCCGTCGGGGTGGCTCTTCCGGGTGGGCCAGTCGCGGTCGCGTCGGTACCTTCGGCGCCCGGTTTGGCTCCCGGCGCCGCGGTCGGCGAGTGAGCCGACGGTCGAACTCGGGCTGCCCGACGCGTTGATGGCGGTTCCGCATGCTCAGCGTGTCGCGGTCTTGTTGACCCGTGGTTTTGGGTACACGGTGCGTGAGGCGGCGGAGATCATCGGGGTGAGTGCGTCGACGGTGCAGCAGAATGCCGACCGTGGCCTTGCACAGATCCGCACCAAGATGGGGGTGTCGAGCGATGCCTGACTTGTTGACGCAACTCTCCGACTACGGCCGTCAACTCGACGACGAAACCCCGCCGCTGGCCGCCTTCGTGACGCCCGTCGTGGCCCGATCGCCTCGTCGGGCGACCACCCGCCCGTGGTTGGTGGTCGCGGGCGCCGCCGTCGCCGTTCTGTTCCTGGTCGGCCTGCCACTCCTCATCAATCGCCTCTGGTTCGCCACGCCGCCCGCCGAAGAACCCCCCGTGACGACGGTCGCACCGCCGACCACTGCTACGACCGTCCCGGACGCAGGGTTTGACTACTCGACCGACAACCTGTGCGACTGGATCACCGCCGACAACATGAACCAGATCATCGCCGCCGCCCAGGAGAGGGCCGGGACCGGGTGGTTGCTCGTCGCCTTCGTACCCGAAGACTGCGTCCGGGACGGTCGTAGCGGTGGTCGGCGGGATTGGGATCACACCATTCCCAAGGGTGAGTTCGGTGAAGGAGAAATGGTGGCCGCCGTGCCGGGGCTCGCTGTGGGTCTCGTGCCCGTTGCATGGACTGGCGAAGAGCCGACCACAGAGTTCGTCGGCCACGAGATGCTGGACGAATCAGTCACCTACGGCAACCTGCAGTACCTCTGCTCGTGGCGCGAGA
>JAHEEL010000194.1 GCA_024640745.1 Actinomycetes bacterium | reverse complement strand
CGCAGGTGTCGGGCGCGACCACGCCGAGCACGGCATCGCCGGCGATCGCACCGTCGATGGCGGTGCCTCCGGCGTCCATGACCCGAAGTGCTGCTTTTGAGGCCAGATAGTGCGGGGTCACCGCCACGGCCGCGTTCGTTGGGAGGATTCCGGTGGAAAGCTGAGCGGCTGGACCCCTCGCGGGATCGCTCATGCCTCGATGCGGCGCTCGATGCGGCGGTTGAGTGCGTCGAGTACGGCCCGTACGGTGGCCTCGCCGTCGTCGCCGGTCGAGATCGCGGAGCCAACCGTGAGGTGCTCCGATCCGCCGCTCCCGGCGCTCACAACGATCGCAACGATGACGTTGCGAGAGCCGACGTGAGCGATGGTGACGGCATCGAGCGCGATCGGGGGCACCGTGTCGATGGTCTGTTCCACTGCGTCGATGGTTGCCTCGCCGATGAGACGCAGCCGCGTCGAAGCCACCGCCGGTCCGATTGCCGTGCCGGTGCGGTCTTCGTCGTCGAGCCGAAGCGTGACTTTGAGCGTGGTGCGCGTTCCGTTGGGCTCTTCGCGGACACCAACAAGGGCCGGTCGCGGCGATGCCCTGCCGATGAGTTCGGTGGGGCTGATCTGCACCACGGAGATCACTCGGCGGTCGATCGATGCCCCGAAACGAGCCATCGCAAGGGACTGGACGTCCCGCACCACCTGTTTCGCCGGCTTGTCGGGAGCTGCGATCACGTGCACCTCGGTGACGCGCGGCCCGTCGGTGACGACGCGTGCTGCGTCGACCGAATCGAGGTGCGTGATCGATTCCTCGAGTTCTCGATGATTGAACGCCATGGCTGCACAGGGTAGTCGGCTGGTGCCGCCGCGTTGTGCCACCCGGGGGGGAAACGCTTGTGACCTGTGGATAAACCATCTAGCGTGGTGGTGCTCGTCGCAGCGATGCGGCGAGTGCCCTTGGGCGGGCTAGTCGGTCGTATGTGCCAGTGGGCACCGTTCTCCGGTGGGGCCGGGCGAGCACCTAGAAAGTTGAAGGTTTCGGTCCTCCTTCGGGATGGCCGGAATTGGGTAGGGAAACCCGGGTTTCGAATCAACCTCAGCGAAGCGAAACTGCGTCCCGTGAACGACGTCAATGTCGTGATCGAGTGCATCTCTCGGAGAGGTTCGTGAAGAACAAGTTGGTCAGACTCGGATCGACAATTGCGAGCCTCGCCTCTGGCCTAACGGCGGGCGTGGCAAGCCTGAAGATCGGATAAACAAGTACCCGGGCGACCCTCACCCAACTTCACGAGGAGACGCGACATGTCCCGGGCGGTAGCACGACGCCAACACAAGGCGATGGTCCAGGTGGCCGTCGGCTACGGCGCGCTCGGCGTTGCGATTCTCGCGCTGCTCGTGTCGATGCCCTGGCAGACCTTCCCCGATCCGTGGTTGTGGGCGGCGTTCGCAGCGGCGTTCGTGTACTTCGAGTGGCATACCGTGGAGGTCAACGACCGCCTCTTCGCAAGCCCATCCATCATGGTCTTGCTGACTGCAGCGGTGATCTTCGGGCCGGGATCTGCTGTTGTGGGGGCGGCAACGATGGCTGCTCTCGGTCCGGTATCTCCGGCAGATGTGCGGGAGCGGCGGTGGTTCCAGCCCATCGCGAACTTTGGTCAGCTGGTCGCTTCCGCAGCCGCGGCCACGACGGTGCTCTCCTTGGCGCTCGGCGTCGGACTCCCGGCCGGGTCGTCCTCGCTCGACGCCGGACTCTGGCGCATTGCGCTCGGGTCGGCCCTCGCCACGATCGTCTACGGAATCGTCAACTACCGGATGGTCCTGTTCGCCGTGAGCCGCGTCTATGGGCGGCTCGAGGTGCGACCGTGGTCACACATCGGAGCCATCCTCCTCCCGATGACCGGCATGGGCTTCCTCGGCGGAATGCTCGGCGCCACCTACCTCATCGTCGGGACCGCAGCGCTCCCCCTGATCGCGGTCGTGTTCTTCGTCGGCTATCTGGCATTCGAGTCCTACGCGCGGTTGCGGGAAGCCCAGGAATCGACGATCCGGGGGTTCATCAAAGCACTCGAGGCGAAAGACCTCTATACCCGGGGCCACACCGAACGCGTCGCCCGCTTCGCGGAGATGATCGGCAAGCAGATGGGCTACGACGGCACGCAGCTCGAACGCCTTCGATGGGCGGCCCTCATTCACGACGTCGGCAAGCTCGCGGTCCCGCGTGAGCTCATCCGCAAGCGCGCCCGCCTCACCGACGACGAGTATCAGGTGATGCAACACCACGTGCACTTCGTCGAAGATCTGCTCGACGACGTCGACTTCCTCAAGCCGATGGTCGAGATCGCAACGAACCACCACGCGCACTACGACGGGAACGGCTACCACGGCGCAGGCCACGAGCACGGTGACACACCCTCGAAAGAGGCGTGCATCCTGGCTGTCGCCGATACGTTCGACGCCATCACCTCCACCCGCTCGTACCGTGTCGCGCTGACCCAGCCGTACGCCTACGCCGAACTGCGCCGCCACGCCGGAACGCAGTTCGACCCCGAGGTAGTCGAAGCGTTCATTGCAGCCATGGAACGCACGGGGACCAGCTACGGGTCGACGATCGAACTCACCGACGAAGAAGCGCGCAGCATCGCCGAGGAGGGACTCGACGAGATCCGGAAGGCCGACCAGATCCACGGCCGTGACTTCCCGCTGGCGCCGATGACAGATGGGCGATCGGATGGCTGAACATCGTCTCCACAGAATATCGATCGCGCTCTTCCTGGCCATCGCCGCGCTCGCGGTTGCGTGCACCATCGCCATCGTCGGTTCTGGTCGCGCATGGTGGGCCGCGCTCGCCTGGGGCGCCGTCATCGCTGCCGTTCACGCGCTCTCGGTGCCAACGCCGTCGGGCAAGCGAATCAACCTCGCGATCGGTCCCGCGGTCGCAACGGTCGTTCTCCTTCCCGATCTCCTGTCTGTGATCACGGCCTTTGCGGTCGGTCTCGTCGGTGGCTGGGTGGTGCTGCGGTGGCGTTCGATGCAAGACCGCGACGCCGACTCCGACTACGTGGCCGAGGCAATCTCGATGCTCGCGTTCGGACTCGTCGCATCCGGATCGCTGTTCAGCCTCGAGCGCACGACGCTCCCATTGGCGTGGGCCCAGCTCATCGCGATTGCCTCGGGCGGCGTGGTGTGGTTCGTGGTTCGCGCTTTGGTGTCGGCATGGGTTGGAACTGAGCGCGAGGATCTCGCCTCCCGCTATTTGTGGCTGCTTGCGCTCGAGGACTGGTCGGTGGCGCTGTCGATCTTCACCGGCGGAGCGCTCTTCGGGATGACGTGGCCCGAGATGGGCCTGTGGTCGTTCCCAGTGGCGATCCTCCCCTATGCCTTCAGCCACCTTGCGTTCGTCCGCTACCACTCGACGCGTATCACCTACGGCCAGATGATCCGCGCGCTCGCCCAGATTCCCGAGGTGGCCGACCTTGCCCCCCGCGGGCACTCGGCGCGCACGGCCGACCTGGCGGCTGCCATGGCGCGAGAAATCGGACTTCATCCGAACGACGTCACCGAACTCGAGTATTCGGCGCTGATGCACGATGTCGGTCGAATCACCCTGACGGAACCGGCGATCCTCAAGGCCGGCTACACCGACGAGGACATCGCCCGCTGGGGGGCGCAGATCATTGCCGAGGCGCCGTATCTCCAGGAAGTATCGGAGTACGTGCGCGTGCAGCACAGCCCCTACCGCCGTCCCGGTGAGGCGAAAGACCCCGATATCCCGATGGTCTCGAAGATCATCAAAGTCGCAAGCGCCTACGACCAAGCCGTTCACGAGTTGGGTCTGTCGCCCCTCGAGGGACTCGAACGGATCCACCGAGGATCCGCCTACGACTTCGATCCCGAGGTTTCCGGTTCGTTGCGGCGGGTCCTCGTGCAGCGCGGCGTCATTGCTGCCTAGCGGCCTGGGTCGGGTCGAGGACCGGGTGCGACCGTCGGGGTGCGGCGAGGTGGAGTGTCGCGGTGCCCCTCCGCAGGGGAGGCTCGGCTCATCCGCGGCTCGAG
>JAHEEL010000037.1 GCA_024640745.1 Actinomycetes bacterium | reverse complement strand
CATTCCCCGTCGGTGCAGTGTCGAGTCGATCCGCTCGGTCGGGTCGAGGTGATCTCGACCCACGAACAGGTCCTCGGCGGCGCGACCGGTCAGGTCTATGAGGGATGCGCGTTTCCGGCTGATCCGGCCTACCGGTTGCATCTGCAGGACGTCGGGCAACGTGTTGGGGAGGAACTCGCCGAGCGCGGCGCGCTGGGACGGTTCAGCGTCGACTTCGTGTCCGTCCCGCGCGGCGGCACGTGGACGCACTACGCCCTCGAGATCAATCTACGCAAGGGTGGCACGACGCTCCCCTCGCTCGTGTTGCAGTTCCTCACCGACGGTTCATACGACGCGACGACCGGGACGTACCGTTCCGCGTTCGGAAGCGAACTGTGCTACTACGCCAGCGACAACGTTCAGTCACACCGATACCGGGGGCTGCTACCCGAGGACGTGTTCGACATCATCGTCTGCGACGGGCTCCACTTCGACCAGGCCCGACAATCCGGGACCGTGTTTCACATCATCGGAGCCGCGTCGGAATACGGGAAGCTCGGGATGGTGAGCATCTCGGGATCGCCCGAGGCGGCACGTGCGCTCCACGACCGCACGATCGAATCCCTCGACCGTGCCGTCACGGCGTCAGGGTGAATCCAACAGGCCGGCCGGCGGCGTGAGCACCACCACCCGCGCCTCGAGGTCGATCGTGGGAACGATTGCGTCGACGAAGGGCACCTCGAAACGTCCGGCGTCGGTTCGCAAGACGAGGCGGTCCTGCGCTGCACCGAACTCCACGGCCTCGATCACGCCGATCGGGGTGCCTGCCTCGTCCACGGCGGCGCATCCGACCAGGTCGTCGGGCCAGAACTCGTCGTCGTCGAGGTCGCGTCGCTCGGCGGCCTCGATCGTGAACGACGTTCCCTTCAGAAGATCCGCTCCGGAGCGATCGGTGATCTCGGCGAACTCAACGAGGAGGTCGTCGCGATACGGTGCTGCACCAGTCACCGTGTGCGGCACAGGAGGGTCCTGGTCGCTGAGGAACACAGCGCCCGGTATCCACCGGCGATCGGGGTCGTCGGTGAGCGGCCGAACCACGACCGCTCCATGGATGCCATGGGCCCTTCTGACGTAGCCGACGAGGATTCGGTCCACGTCAGTCGAGGAAATCGACCTCGACCGAGACCCCTTCTTCGTCACCTGCCACGGAAGCGACGGAGCGGATGGCGCGAGCGACGCGGCCGCGGCGGCCGATCACCCGTCCCATATCGGACTTCGCCGTCCGCACCTCGGCAACGATCGCGTCGTCACCGTCCGGGACGATCTCCACTTGGACCGAATCGGGGTCGTCCACGATCTGTGTGACCACGTAGGTCACGACCTTCTCCACAATGCTGCCCTGGCTCATGCCTCATCCGTTTCGGTAGCGTCGGCGACCTCGGCCGCTTCTTCAGCCACCTCGTCGGTGGCGGCTTCGACCTCGTCCTGGATCTCATCGAGCAGCACGGGAGCCGAGTTGGTTTCTTCCTGGATCTCGTCGAGCATCACGGGACCGGCGTCGGCCTTCGGCTTCGGGCTCGCGGCCGGGGTATCGGCAACGACGTGCACCTCGCCTCGTGCGACTCTGTACTCGGTCCAGGCGCCGGAGATCTCGAGCAGCTTCTTCGCCCGGTCGGTGGGCTGTGCGCCCTTCTGAAGCCAGTCGACGGCGCGCGCGTTGTCGATCTCGATCAGCGAGGGATCCTGGCGGGCGTCGTACCGGCCGATCTGTTCGATGTACTTGCCATCGCGCGGCTTGCGTGAGTCCATCACCACGACGCGATACGAGGGCTGCTTCTTCTTACCCATCCGCGTCAGGCGGATCTTCACCGGCATGTCTACCTCTTCTTCTTGCGGCCCATCCCCGGCATGGCGAGCCCGGGAATGGGGCTCTTGCCTCCGGCAAACGCCTTCATCATCTTCTGTGTCTCGGAGAACTGCTTGAGCAGCACGTTGACGTCCTGCGGTCGCGTCCCCGATCCCGTTGCGATGCGGCGCTTGCGGCTCCCATTGATGATCTTGGGATCCCGACGCTCCGCTGGGGTCATCGACCGGATGATGGCCTCGACACGACCGAGTTGACGGTCGTCGATCTCGACGTCGCGCAGTGCCGCTCCGGCGCCCGGGATCATACCAACGAGCTGCTGCAATGGCCCCATCTTCTTGATCTGCTGGAACTGATCGAGGAAGTCTTCGAGGTTGAACGAGGCGTCGAGCATCTTCGCCGCAGCGGCTTCTGCTTCCTGCTCCTCGTAGACCTCCTCGGCCTTCTCGATGAGCGAGAGCACGTCGCCCATTCCGAGGATGCGCGATGCCATCCGCTCCGGATAGAACACATCCAGCTCGTCGATTCTCTCGCCCACGCCGACGAACTTGATCGGCTGGCCGGTTACCTCGCGGGCTGAGATCGCGGCGCCCCCGCGAGCATCGCCATCGAGCTTCGTGAGCACGAGGCCCGTGAGATCGGTGTACTCGAGGAAACCGTTGGCTACGTTGACGGCTTCCTGCCCGGTCATCGCGTCGAGTACGAGCAGCACCTCATCGGGCGCTGAGGCCTTCCGGACGGCTGCAAGCTCCTTCATCAGGGCCTGGTCGACTTGGAGGCGGCCCGCGGTATCGATGATGACCACATTGGCCCCGTCGGCCCTGGCCTGCTTCAGCGCGGCCTTCACCAGGCGGGGCGCCTTGGCCTTCCGGTCGAGGTAGACCGGCACGTCGATTCGCTTTCCGAGCGACTCGAGCTGGTCGATTGCTGCGGGGCGTTGGAGATCTGCAGCCACCAGGATCGGGCGCTTCCCCTTGCCCTTCAGATGCTTCGCGAGCTTCGCCGCGGTGGTCGTCTTTCCGGAGCCCTGGAGCCCGACCATGAGGATCACGAGCGGCGGGGCGGCCGGGCGCGCCAGCGGCACTTCTTGATCGCCAAGGGTGACGATCAGCTCCTCATGGACGATCTTGATGACCTGCTGACCCGGGGTGAGGCTCTTCGTCACTTCGGCGCCGACGGCGCGTTCTTTCACACGCCCCAGAAGGGATTTGACCACCGAGACGTTCACATCGGCTTCGAGCAGCGCGATCCGGACCTCGCGCAGCGCATCGTTGACGTCGGAATCGGAGAGACGGCCCTTGCCGCGCAAACGCGAGAAGGCATCGTTGAGTCGACCGGAGAGAGAATCGAACATCGGTCGGTGAGTCTACGGCTCGCTGCGGCACACATGATCTGCGAGACTTGAACCATGAATCTCACCGTGATCGATCATCCCCTCGCCCGACACTATCTCACGGTCCTGCGCGACCACTCGACGAGTCCCGAGGCTTTCCGGGCCGCTGCACGCGGGCTGACCTACTGCCTGGTGTTGGAGGCCACGAAGCGGCTGCCACTATCCGAGATCGAGGTGAAGACGCCCATGGAGCCGACGGTGGGCTATCAGATCCACGATGTCGTCGCCGTCGCGGTGCTTCGTGCCGGCCTGGGAATGCTCGACGCTGTGCTCGACATGATCCCTGAGTGCAAGGTCGGATTCGCCGGCGTGCAGCGTGATGAGGAGACCGCCCTGCCCCACGAGTACTACGCCCGCCTCCCCGATCTCTCGGACGCCTCCGTGTTCATCCTCGAACCGATGCTGGCAACGGGGGGGTCCCTGTCGTGGGCGGTCGACAAGGTGAAGTCCTCGGGTGCCCGGGACATCACCGCGCTGTGCGTTGTCACCGCCCCGGCCGGCGTCCGGCGCATGTACGACGACCATCCGGATGTACACATCATCGCAGCGGCACACGATCGCGAGCTCAACGACCGTGCCTACATCGTCCCCGGGCTCGGCGACATGGGAGATCGGCTCTTCGGGACGCTGTGAGCACACGGCCCGACGTTCGCGCCATCAAGGCGGACCTCGTCCGCTCCTACGATGCCAGTGCGATCGACCGGGATGCCCGCGGTGAGCCCGCGTGGCGCGATGCGTATCGGAAGGCCTTCGCCGAGGCCCTGCAGCGAACACCGAGGACGCGCGTCCTCGAGATCGGCGCCGGTTCGGGCCACAGCGCAGCGTTCTTCGCGAGCAACGGACTGAGCGTTGTCGCCATGGATCTGGCGCTACGCAACATCGAGCGCTGCGTCGCAAAGGGGATCGATGCGCTGGTAGCGGATTTCGCCGATCTCCCGTTCTCCGACGGCGCCTTCGACGCTATCTGGTCGATGAGCTGCCTCATGCACTCCCCCGACGAGGAGCTGCCGCGCGTGCTCGGCGAGATCGCCCGGGTGCTCGTGCCCGGCGGAATTGTGACGGTCGGCATGTGGGGCGGCGACGGCACGATGGGGATGCTCGACGACGGCATTCATCATCCGCCGCGGTTCTTTGCGTTGCGCACCGACGAACAGGTGCGGACCGTGTTCGGAGCGACCTTCGAGATCGAACGTCTCGAAACGAGGCCGAGCGGCTCCGAAGACCTCAACAACGAGCACTACCAGATCGTGACGATGAGGAAGCCATGAAGGACTTCGCCGAGGAAGCAGCAGCCGTCTTGCTCCGCCTCGAGCCGGGAGACGTCGTCTCGTACGGAGAGGTGGCTGAAGAAGCCGGTTTTCCCGGTGCCGCCAGGGCCGTCGGCAACCTAGTGCGCTCAACGCCGGGGCTCCCATGGTGGAGGGTCGTTGCGAAATCGGGACGCCTGGCACCAGGGAGTGAGGCACGTCAGGCCGAGCTCCTCCGAGGAGAAGGCGTCGCCATCGTCAACGGTCGCGTCAGAATGGGCGATATCACGCGAGAGAGCACGGAGGACGCATGAGCCACAGCATGCCGGAATTGATCGGCACGAAGCGAGACGGCGGATCGCTATCGGCGGAGCAGCTCGAGTGGATCATCGCCCAGTACACCGCGGATCAGATCCCCGACTACCAGATCTCTGCGTTTCTGATGGCGGTGATCTTTCGCGGCATGACCGACGACGAGCTCGCCGCATGGACCGATGCGATGCTCCACTCCGGTGACGTGCTCGACCTTTCCTCCACGGCGCTTCCGAAGATCGACAAGCACTCGACCGGCGGGGTCGGGGACAAGATCAGCATCCCCCTTGCCCCGCTCGTCGCTGCTTGCGGTGTTGCGATCCCGATGATGTCGGGGCGCGGGCTCGGCCATACCGGGGGGACACTCGACAAGCTCGAGACGATTCCGGGCTTCAAGACCCGCCTCGACCCAGAGGCATTCACTCGCCAGCTCGACGAACTCGGTCTCGTCCTCGCCGGGCAATCGGAGACGCTGGTTCCGGCGGACCGCCGCATCTACGCCCTGAGAGATGCGAGCGGGACCGTGCCCGCGATCCCATTGATCGCTTCGTCGATCATGTCGAAGAAGCTCGCCGAGGATCTCGATGGGCTCGTGCTCGACGTCAAGATTGGATCCGGAGCTTTCATGAAGGATGTCGCGTCCGGCACCGCTCTGGCCGAGACCATGGTGAGCATCGGCCGGTCGCACGACACCCCGGTCGTTGGATTCCTCACCGACATGGATCAGCCGCTTGGTCGCGAAGTCGGAAACGCAAACGAGATGGTCGAGTCGATCGCGGTCCTTCGGGGCGAGGGACCGCCCGACACTACCGAGCTCACCATGGTCCTCGGAGCCGAGATGCTGGTGCTCGCCGGTGTGGCAGCGGGGCGCTCGGATGCACGCGCCCAGCTCGATGCGGCCGTCCGCTCCGGCGCCGGCCTGGACGTCTTTGCGAGGGTGATCACGGCTCAGGGCGGCAACCCCGCCGTCCTCGAAGATCCCACGTTGCTCCCTACGGCCGCGCACACGCACACGGTCACCGCCACACGCGGCGGCTACGTCGAGCGCTGCGATGCCCTCGCCGTTGGGCGCTCGGCAGTGCGCCTGGGCGCAGGCCGTCAAGCAAAGGAGGATGCCATCGACCCCGGTGTGGGCATCACCGTCCATGCCAAGGTGGGCGACGCCGTGACCGAGAGCGACCCGGTCGCGACCGTGCGATACAACACTGAGGATCAGCTGAATGCGTGCCTGCCGGTGCTCGAGTCGGCCTGGGTCCTGTCCGAAACGCCGCAACAACCGGTTCCCTTGATTCTTGGAGAGGTCTCATGAGCTACGAAGATCTGCAATCTGCCGCGGCAACCATCGCCGACCGCACCGGGAGACGGCACCACGACGCGGCCGTTGTCCTCGGTTCGGGACTCAGTGGATACGCCGCTTCGTTGGACGACGCCATCGAGATCCCCTACGCGGAGATCCCCCACTTCCCGGAACCACGCGTTGTGGGCCACGGCGGGAGCCTGTTCTCTGCGGCCGTCGGCGACGGGGCAGCGCTTCTCTTCGCCGGGAGGGTCCATACCTATGAAGGCTGGCCGCTCGACGACGTCGTGTTCGGGGTTCGCACGGCCGCGCTCGCAGGCGCGAAGGCGATCCTGCTGACGAATGCCGCAGGTGGCCTTGGCGAAGGTCTCGCCCCGGGAGATCTCGTTGCGATTCGCGACCACTTGAACTACACCGCCCGCAACCCCCTCGTCGGTTCGAACGACGACCGACTCGGCCCGCGCTTCCCCGACATGAGCGAGGTCTACTCCAAGAACCTCCGTGCGCTCATCCGCCGAGCGTTCGAGACGGCGTCGGTCCCCTACCGCGAAGGTGTCTATGCGTGGTTCCTCGGACCGAGCTATGAGACGCCGGCGGAGATCGAGATGGTGCGACGGGCCGGGGGCGACCTCGTCGGCATGTCGACCGTGCCCGAGGCCATTGCGCTGAACCACATGGGCGTCGGAGTTGCCGGCATCTCACTGGTGACCAACTACGCAGCGGGGATCACCGATACGCCGCTCTCGCACGACGAGGTCACCGAGACCGCAACCGAGGCGCGGGCTCGCTTCACCGCCGTACTCGACGCGCTGCTGCCGCTCCTCGTCGAAGCCTGAACCCGGTTTTTGAGTCAACGCTCAAAGTTGGAGTATCATGCCGGTACCCGATGCAAGGAGCCGTACCGTCATGAGAATCGCGGTCTGTGTGAAGCAGATCCCAGACCCGGCGACGCCGTATGAACTCTCGCCGGACACGCATCGTGTCGTGCGCCCGAACGATCAGGTTCTCGACGACACCGATCGATTCGGCGTCGAGGTCGGACTCCAGCTCGCCGAAGAGGACGACGGTTCCGTCACTCTCTACTCGATGTCGCCGTCGGGGTCGCTGCAGGGGATCCGCCAGGCTCTCGCCATGGGCGCCGACAAGGCGGTCATCATCGACGACCCGAACCTCGCTGGGTCGGACGCTCTGACGACGGCCAGAGTTCTTGCTGCGTCGATTGAGCGGGAAGGCTTCGACCTGGTCATCGCCGGCACCGAATCGACCGATGGGTACACCGGCGTCGTACCGCAACAGATCGCCGAGATTCTCGATGTTCCCTCGCTCACGTTCGCGCGCAAGGTCGAAGCCACCGACGGCGCCATCCGCATCGAGCAACAGACCGCCGGCGGCTATGACGTGGTCGAAGCCCCCCTGCCGGCCGTGCTGTCGGTGACCTCCGGCGTCGTCGAACCGCGGTATCCCACGTTCAAGGGAATCATGCAGGCGAAGAAGAAACCGATCGAGACGCTCACGGCAGAGGACCTCGGGTTCTCTGCCGACCAGGTCGGGGATACCGGAGCCGGCCAGGCGATCTCATCCGTGAGCGTCATTCCCGCTCGAGAAGCCGGCGAGATCGTCGAGGACGACGGTGAGGGCTACCTCAGGATCGTCGCCCTCCTGGAACAGGCGAAGGTGATCTGAATGACGATCTGGGTATTCAGCGAAGAGGCTGGCGGCCACGCATCGGCGTCTGCTCTTGAACTGCTCACCAAGGCTCGTGCGATCGGCGAGACCAACGTGTTCCACATCGGGGCGGGAAGCGAGACGGCGATCGAAGAACTCGGATCTCACGGAGCGGCGAAGGTCTTCCACATGACAACCGACGAGCACCTGCCGTCGGCCGCCGCAGCCGCCGCGCTCGCCGCGCTCGTCGAGGAACACGGAGCCGACCTGATCTTGTTCGGCATGGACAACACCGACCGCGACGTCGGCGGCCGTCTCTCCGCGAGACTCGGACGCCCGGTCCTCGCCAATGCCGTCGACGTTTCCAGTGGGCCGCCGGTCAGTGTGACGAGCGAGATCCTCGGCGGCACGCAGGCCGTCGTCACCGAGTTCACGAGCGACGCCCCGGCGATCATCTTTGTTCGGCCGAAAGCGTTCGCCGCAGAACCGAGCGGCGGTTCCGTCGCGGAGATCGTCCCCGTCACAGAACCGGACGTCGGGCGGTCGGGAACGGCCGTCATCGTCGAGTCCCACGTTGAGGAAAGCGAGGGCCCCGATCTCGAGGCTGCCGCCGTCGTCGTGTCGGGTGGGCGCGGCGTCGGGAGCGAGGAGAAGTGGAGCCTCATCGAAGACCTGGCAACACAGCTCAAGGCGGCGATCGGCGCGACCCGAGCAGTCGTGGACGCCGGATGGGTGCCGGCACGACTCCAGGTCGGACAAACCGGCAAGACCGTCAAGCCAGACATCTACATCGCCGCAGGTGTGTCGGGCGCCATGCAGCACGTGGTGGGAATGAAAAACGCAGGAACGATCATCGCGATCAACAAGGACGCCGAGGCCCCGATCTTCGCCGTCGCCGACCTGGGAATCGTCGGAGACCTGCATTCGGTCCTGCCAAAGCTGACCGAGGCCCTCAAAGAGAGATAGGCAGATTCGAGACACGAGACTCGAGACGGTGGGTCCGGTCTCGTGTCTAGTGTCTCGTATCGAGCGTCTCAGTCCTGCAGGTCTTCTGGACCGAAGGACCTGGGGAGCAGATCGTCGAGGGCGTACTCGAGGGGATCGCCGGCCGGATCGGTCAGGATGACGCGGCGGACGCCGAACTCGCGCATGATCTGTCGGCAGTTGCCGCACGGTGAGCACCCGTCCCCGTCGAGGCATGTGACCGCCACGGTGTCGATCTCGCGGACCCCGTCGGCGACGGCGTTCGTGATCGCATTCGCCTCGGCGCAGATCGACGCCCCGTACGCCGCGTTCTCGACGTTGCATCCCGTGTATTCGGCACCGTTGCTCGCAACGACAACTGCCCCAACGCGATAGCGGCTATAGGGCGAGTACGACTGCCGTGCGGCTGCCGCGGCTGCTGCGATGAGTCGATCCTGATCGGTCATGGCTCCAACAGGGCTTCGACGAATGCTTGCGGATCGAATGGTACGAGGTCGTGCACGCCTTCGCCGACACCAATGAACTTCACCGGGATGTCGAGCTCTTGCTCGACGGCAATGGCAACGCCGCCCTTGGCCGTGCCGTCGAGCTTGGTCAGCACGATGCCGGTCACGCCGACCACATCGGCAAAGCTTCGCGCCTGCCCGATTCCGTTCTGCCCGGTGGTCCCGTCGAGCACGAGCAAGACTTCGCCGATCTCCCCCGCCTCGCGCCGGAGCACGCGGGCCACCTTCCCGAGCTCATCCATGAGATTGCTCTTCGAATGCAGGCGGCCCGCCGTGTCGACGAGAACGACATCGGCGCCCGAGGACACCGCCGTCTGGTAGGCGTCATAGGCGACCGACGCCGGGTCGGACCCGGGAGCGCCGGAAACCACGTCGACGCCGACGCGCCCCGCCCAGGTGCGGAGCTGCTCGTCGGCTGCAGCGCGGAACGTGTCGGCGGCCCCGAGCACCGACGTGCGGCCACCTTCACCGAGGAGGCCGGCGATCTTCGCAATCGACGTCGTCTTTCCGGTGCCGTTGACCCCCACGACGAGAACCACGGCGGGCGAACCCTCGAGGTGCAGCGTGCGATCGCGGCCCGACATCTGGTCGATGAGCGCTCCTTCGAGCATCCGGCGAGCTTCCTCGCCGTCGTTCGGCTTCTGTCGCCGCACCGCGTTCACCGATGATGCGCTGGTGGCGACTCCGACGTCGGCGGCAATGAGGGTCTCCTCGAGCTCATCCCAGAACCGATCGTCGAGCGTGTCCGACCGCAGCAGGGTGCCGAGCCGCCCTCCGATCGCCGTGCGCGTTCGCGCAAGCTGCAAGCGGAGGCCCGTCTCGCGGACGCCTGCCGGTTGCTGCGGCGCGGCCGGCTTCTCGCGTGACCGCAGGACGAAGAAGACCGTGATCGCGACAAGGGCAACGACCACGACGACGAGCAGCATCAACACGGTGGCGTTCACAAATCCTCCTTGCGGCGGCGAACGTCTAGCTGGTCACGCGCGACATACGGCGCGCCAGCACCTTTGACGACTCGCCGGGCTCCATGGTGACGCCGTACAGCATATCGGCAGCCTCCATGGTCTGTTGCTGGTGGGTGATGATCACGAGCTGAGCCGACGAGCGGAGGGTATCGACCAGGTGGAGGAACCGGTGCAGGTTCGCGTCGTCGAGCGCCGCCTCCACCTCATCGAGCACGTAGAACGGCGACGGGCGGGCGCGGAAGACAGCGAAGAGGAAAGCCAACGCCGCCAGGCTTCGTTCTCCGCCGGAGAGGAGGGCCAACCGGCCGACCTTCTTGCCGTGGGGCTGGGCTTCGACCTCGACCCCCGACTCCAGGGGATGCTTCGGGTCCACGAGGCGAAGGCGCCCGCGTCCGCCGGGGAAGACCAGCGCGAAATTCTCCTGGTAGAGCCCGGAGATCTCCTCGTAGGCCTCCATGAACAGGCTTGCCATCTCCTCGTCGAGCGCTGCGATGACCTTGCGTAACTCGCTCCTCGACTCGTTGAGGTCGGCGAGCTGATCCTCGAGGAGAGAGACCTCTGCCGAGAGTTCCTCATATTCCGCAGCGGCCAGCGGATTGATCGGGCCCATGCGGCGGAGGTCTGCCTCGAGGCTTTCGAGGCGAACCTTCGGATCAACGCCATCGTCGAGGTCAGGGCGGGGCGCTGCGAGTGCTTGTTCCACGGAAGCGTCGGCATCGCGACGCAGCCGTTCGGCACCCGACTCGAGCCGAACGCGTACCTCGGCGAGCTCAACCGCAAGCACCGATCGCCGCTCCTTTGCCGTCGAGATCGACTGCTCGAGTCGTTCGCGGCGCTCCTCGGACGTGCCGAGGGCATCCGCAGTGGTTCCCACCTCGAGCCGACGATTGCGCTGGCGCGTGCGCAGCTCGGCGATGTGCCGTTGCGCGATGGCTGCGACGCGGGCGGCCCGCGTCTCGATATCGGCGAGTGCATCGATGCGCGAGTCGTTCTCCGGCACGAGCTCGAGCTGATCGAGGTCCATCACAACGCGTTCCAACCGCCGCTCGAGCATGGTGTGGCGTTCGATGACGCCGGCGAACTCGGCGGCGCACTCGTCGCGAAGACGACGCGCTTCATCCCGGCGCTTGGCGATCTCGCGGCGTCGCTCGTTGAGGGCTTCCCACGCCGCCTGGCGCGCCGCCTCCTCGCCTTCCAGATCGGCGAGTCGGGCATGCAGCTCTGCGATTCGTTCCGCGCGGGCGTCGTCGGATTCGGCCAGGGCGGCGGATCGTGCGTCGAGGCGCTCTCGTTCCGCTTCGCCGGCGGCACGAGCCCGACCGACCAGGTCGAGGGCCTCCGTGTGGCCTGCGATACGCGCCTCGAGCGCTTCGAGATCGTCGAGTGCCGTGCGTTCCACACGGCGTGCCGCTTCAAGATCCCGCCGAACAGCGGCACGCCGGCTCTCCGTTCGCGACCGCTCGCGTTCGGCGATCTCGAGTTGGACGCGTGCGGCTTCGAGGGCGGCGAACCCCGTGCCGTCCGGTTGAGCGACGCGAATTCCCGATCCGGTGACGACGTCGCCTTCCGGGGTGACGGCACGTAGGTGCGGATAGCGCTGGACGACGCTCCAGGCAGTCTCCCACGCGGCGGCAAACACCACATCGCCGAGGAGTGCTTCGGCTACCGCCCGGTTCGCGTTCGAACCGAGGACATCGACCAGAGCATCGAGACCAAGCTCTGCAGCCGCCTCCCGTGCGGGGACGCCGCGACGCACCGACGGATCGACGAGCGAAACGCCGCCGAGCCCCTCCGCCTTCAGTGCCGCGGCGAGGTCGTGGATGTCGGATCGGCCGGAAGCCAGATATGCATCCGCCCACGGACCCAGCGCTTGATCGACGGCGGCCGCGACCTCCGGCGAGGCGTCGAGTGACGCAACAACTGCGCCGGTCACTCCGTCGTGGCGCTCTGCCAGGGCGCGAGCGGCCGGATCCCCTATCCCGGCAATCGCCGCTTCGTGCGCTTCAATGCGCGCCTCGGCCGCGGCTACGGCGATGAGCACGTCGGCGTGTTCCTGGTCGATCCGCTCCCACATCTCTTCGGCGGCGACACGGTGCGAGCGAGCATCGTCGTAGCCTCGTTGCGATGCCGTGACCGCGGCATCCGCCTGCTGGATCGAGCGATTCAGTTCAACCGTTTCGCTCGTCTCCTCGTCGAGCCGCTCGAGCACGACACGGCGCCGTGTTCGAATGGCTTCGACTTCCCTCCGGTCTCGCTCCGCGGCATTCTCGAGGGCTCTGAGGTCTCCACGGAGGTTGGCGACGAGTCCCGCGGCCGGTAGCTGGATCTGCTCTGCGATGGCTCGCTCCTCGTCTTCGAGGGCTTCGAGCGTGCCGGAGCGACGCTCGAGCTCCTCGCTGAGGCGCGCTACGGCGGCGTTCGCCTCGGCGATTCCCTCGACGATCTCGCGCTGTTCGGTCGAGAGATCGCTTCTGCGCTCGCCCGCCCCCTCGATTCGGCCTTCGATGGCAACCCGGCGCTCGCGTGCAACCAGACCGTAACGGCGGAGTCGCTCGACCACGGTTTCGAGGCGTGCTGCAGCGGCGGTATCGCGTTCGAGGGCCGCGCCCGCCTCGCCGGCGGAGGACCTCAACTCGGTGAGCCCAACCAGCAGTTCGGCGAGCTCTGCTTCCTCGGCCGCGAGTTGGTCTGCTCGCGCCGCGTCTTCCGCAGTAGCCTCGGCCTCGTGTGACCGAAGGCCACGGATTGCCTCGCCGCCGAGCCAGAGCCGGAGAGCCTTCGCTTCGGCCTTCACCGCACCGTGCCGGGCCGCGGCGTTGGCCTGGCGCTTCAGCGGCCGCAAAGCTCGGCGCTTCTCTCCGAGTATGTCGGTGAGCCGATCGACGTCTTGTTCGGTGGCGTCGAGGCGCCGGACGGCGCGATCGCGACGGCTGCGGTGCTTTGTGATGCCCGCCGCCTCTTCGATGACGGCTCGATGCTCGTCGGGCCGTGCGGTGAGGATCGAGCCGATCTCGCCCTGTGAGACCAGGACGTGTTGGTGTCGCCCCACCCCGCCGTCGGAGAGCAGCTCCTGGATATCGAGCAGCCGGCACGGCGTACGGTTCATCTCGTACTCGGATGTGCCGTCTCGGTAGAGGCGCCGCGTGATGGTGATCTCGGACAGATCGATAGGCAGGAATCCATCGCCGTTGTCGAACGTGAGCGACACTTCAGCGCGCGAGACGGCAGGCCGAGTTGCGGTTCCCGCGAAGACCACATCCTCCATCCTCTCCGTTCTGAGCGAGCGCGTCGCCTGCGTCCCCATGACCCAAGCGACGGCATCGAGGAGGTTGGATTTGCCGGTTCCGTTCGGGCCGACCACGACGTTCACCCCGGCGTCGAATTCGAGCCGGGTGCGGTCGGCGAACGACTTGAAGCCGACGAGCGCGAGCTTCTTCAGCAGCACAGCGCAGGAGCATAGTGGCGGGAATTACATGGGTGTGACTATGCGTCGCCGATCGCGGACCGCAGGCAGCGAATGCCGTCGCAGGTTGTCAACCGCCGTTGAGAGATTCGAGGGCTCGACGGGCGGCTGCCTGCTCGGCACGCTTTTTCGACGTGCCGTCGCCGGTGGCGAGCACTTCACCCGAGCCGAGGACGGTCGCGGTGAATCGCTTGGCGTGCTGCGGCCCGGTCTCGGTGACCGCGTACTCGATGGTGCGTCCGGTTGCCACCAGCGCTTCCTGGAGACGCGTCTTGTAATCGCGTTGCCCGGGAGCTCCGGAGCGGTCGCGAATGCCCGGCGCCCAGTGGTCGCGGACGATCACCTCGACACGCTCGAACCCAGCATCGAGAAACACCGCGGCCAGCAGCGCCTCAACGATGTCGGCGAGGATGGACTGCTTCGCTCGACCACCGGACTGGTCCTCGCCCCTGCCGAGCAGCACGAGGTCGGGGATCTCCCACGCCTCGGCGATCGCCGCCAGAGCCGGTTCCGCGACCACGGCGGCACGCAGGAGTGTCATCTCGCCCTCGCTCGCCTCGGGGAACGCCTCGTAGATGAAATGGGTCACCGCGAGTTCGAGAACGGCATCTCCGAGGAACTCGAGCCGCTGGTAGTCCGCGGCGCCGGGATTCTCTGCGGCATACGACGGATGCGTGAGGGCCGCCCCGAGCAGGGCGCGGTCGGTGAACCGG
>JAHEEL010000036.1 GCA_024640745.1 Actinomycetes bacterium | reverse complement strand
AGCGGCTGATCGCCTTCACCACCGAAACGATCCGAGGGCCCCGCAGCCGCGGGGCCCTCGTCCGTTGTGACGGCCTCGCCTGCCCCGGCTAGGATGCGCCCATGGCCGACCCAGCGCAGATCAGCACGCCGCCTGCGGTCGAGCTCCGCAAGATCGACAAGTCCTTCTACGGCGTGCTCGCCAACGCTGACGTCGACTTCAGCCTGTCTCGCGGTGAAGTCCATGCCCTCCTCGGGGAGAACGGCGCCGGGAAGTCGACGCTCTGCTCGGTGATCGCCGGCCTCTACCGGCCCGATTCCGGCGAGATGCTGATGGACGGCGAAGTCGTCGACCTCAAGTCACCGAAGGATGCGCTTGCTGCTGGGATCGGCATGGTGTACCAGCACTTCCGCCTCGTTTCGAATCTCACGGTTGCAGAGAACCTCGCTCTCGGGAACCCGGAAGTCGGATTGCGTCTGTCGCAGAGTGAGCTCGAGGCCGAAGCTCGCGAGCTGGGGGAGCGCTACGACTTCCCGGTTGATCCGACGGCCCGCATCTGGCAGCTCTCGGTTGGCCAGCAGCAGCGTGTCGAGATTCTCAAACTGCTCTATCGCAACGTTCGCATCCTCATCCTCGACGAGCCGACCGCCGTGTTGACGCCCCAGGAGGGCCAGGCGCTCTTCCGCGCCATGCGGTCCCTCGCCGACGAGGGCCGCTCGTTGATCTTCGTCTCCCACAAGCTCCACGAGGTGAAGCAGGTGTCCGACCGGGTCACCGTGCTCCGGGAAGGGCGAGTGGTCGGGGAGGTGGCCACGGCAGACGCCGAGCCGCGCGACCTCGCACGGATGATGGTCGGCAAGGATCTCGAGCTCCCGACCCGCGAGCCGAATGCAGCGATCGGCGAGCCGGTGCTCGTGGTCAAGGACCTCGTGGTCGCCGACGACCGCGGGCTCGACGCGGTGGACGGGCTTTCGCTCACCGTCAGCGCAGGAGAAGTCGTGGGCATCGCCGGCGTGTCCGGAAACGGACAGCGCGAGCTCGCTCAGGGGATTGTCGGCCTGATGAAGGTGTCCGGTGGTTCGGTTGAACTCTCCGGCAAAGATGTCACCTCCACGAGCGTGCTCCGGAAGATCAAACGCGGCATCGCCTACGTGCCGCAGAATCGCCTCGGGATGGGACTCGCCCCGGGGCTCGACACCGAGGACAACCTCGCGCTGAAGCAGTTCAGGGAGCCGCCGTACTCGAACGGACCCATGCTGAATCAGAAGGCCTTCAAGACCAAGGGTGCCGAGCTCATCAAGGGGTTTGATATTCGCGGCGTGCGGCCCGGCCTTCCGATCCGCCTTCTCTCCGGCGGCAACCTGCAGAAGGCGCTCATCGCCCGCGAGGTGACCCAGGACCACTGTGTCCTCATTGCACGCTCTCCGACTCGCGGTCTCGACGTCGGAGCAACAGCGGTCGTCAGGGAACAGATCCTCGCCGAGCGAGACCGCGGCATCGCCGTGCTCCTGATTTCTGAGGACCTCGATGAGCTGCTGGCGCTCTCCGATCGCCTCGTCGTCATCTACGAGGGCAAGATCGTCGGTGAAATGCCGGCGTCCGAAGCCACGGCGGAGCGCCTTGGCTTGCTCATGTCCGGCCATTCCGAGGAGCAGCCGGCATGAGTCGTCGCTTCATCGTCGAGCCGCGCGGACTCGCTTCCTGGTGGCTGAAGCTCGTCATCCCCATCGGCTCCGTGCTGGCTGCCATGGTCCTCGGAGCGGCCTTCCTCGCCCTCACCGGCAACGACTGGATCGAGGTGTATCAGAAGATGGCCGACGCCGCGTTTGGGTCCGGTCGAGGTGTTGCCGAGACCCTCGTGTCGGCGACGCCGCTCATCCTCACGGGTGTTGCGGCGGCTGTCGCATTCAAGATGCTCGTGTGGAACATCGGCGGCGAGGGCCAGCTGATCTTCGGCGCGATCATGGCTGCCGGCGTCGGGATCTGGCTGAGCGAGTCCACGCCCGCAGTCATCGCAGTTGTAGTGGTGGTCGCGGCCGGAGCGGTGGGCGGCGCTTTCTGGGCTTCGCTCTCCGCCGTGCCCAAGGTGTATCTCGGCACCAACGAGATCATCACCACGCTGATGCTCAACTTCATCGCGCTCAATCTGATGCAGTACCTCGTGCTGGGGAGCTCGAGCCCGTGGCGAGACCCCGAGGCGACCCAGTTCCCCCAGGGGCGGCCGATCATCGAGAACGCCCGTATCCCCGAGTTCTTCCATCGCCTCGACTGGGGCCTGTTCGTTGCGATCGGCGTCGCCGTCGCCGCGTGGTTCGTGATCAGCAAGACCCGCAGCGGCTTCGAGTACCGCATCGTCGGCAACTCGTTCGACACCGCGCGCTACGCAGGCATCAGGGTTCCGAGGAAGGTCCTCGGGACGTTCCTCGCATCGGGGGCAGCAGCCGGCCTCGCCGGTTCAATCCTCGTGGCGGGGATCCTCGGCAAGATGGACCCTCGATCGCTCGATCTCGGCCTCGGTTTCACCGGCATCATCGTGGCCGCGCTGGCTCGCCTCAATCCGATCGCCATCATCCCGGTGGCCGTCCTCATGGGTGCCTTGAACAACGCAGGCCCGTCGCTGCAATCGATCGGCGTCCCCGATGCGACGGTGCAGATCCTCCAGGGTGCAATCCTCATCTTCGCGGTGGCGGGTGAGTTCCTGATCCTGAATCGTATTCGACGTCCCGACCCGACTGCCGGCGAGGCGAAGGCCACGGCGGAGGCGCAGACGGCATGAACGAATCGGTACTCATGCTCACGCTCATGGCCGGGATCGGTCTCGGTACTCCGCTCGTGTTCGGTACCGTTGGTGAGATCCTCACTGAGCGGTCGGGCATCCTGAACCTCGGTGTCCAGGGCATGATGATCTTCGGGGCCGTCATGGGCTTCTGGGCAACGTTCGTGACCGGCAACCTCTGGCTCGGTGTCCTGGCCTCGCTGGTAGCCGGGGCGGCGATGTCGTTGATTCATGCGTTCAATTCGGTCACCCTGCGCGTGAGCCAGATCGTCTCGGGACTGGCATTGACCATCTTCGGCACGGGTGTTGCGGTCTACATCGGCAAGGCCGGCTCGGATCCCTTGATCGGCCAGCCCTCGAAGGCCGTGTTCGAACCGATCCTCCCGGAGGCCCTCTCCGACATCCCGATCATCGGGCCACTGATCTTCGGGCACGACGCGATCATCTACCTCTCCTGGGCGATGGTGGCCGCTGCCAGCTACTACCTGTTCCGTACCCGTCCCGGCCTCACCCTCCGTGCGGTCGGTGAGGATCCGGCAAGCGCCGAGGCCGCGGGCATCAACGTTTCCAGGGTTCGCTACGTGCACGTGATGGTCGGCGGAGCGCTCGCGGGGCTCGGCGGCGCGTACTTCTCGCTGGCGCTTGTGCCATCGTGGCAGGACAACCCCATCGGGCAGGCCGGATGGATCTCGATCGCGCTCGTGATCCTGGCGTCGTGGCGCCCGTGGCGCGCCCTCTGGGTTGCCTACATCTTCGGGATCGCCGGCCGCCTCAATTTCACGTTCCAAACGCTCGAGATCAACGTGCCGGCGACGCTGCTCAACATGCTGCCGTTCCTGCTGGCCATCATTGCGATGATCGTGCTGACCAGCGGCAAGCGCGCACGGTTCCTCGGTGCACCTGCGGCCCTCGGCATTCCGTACTTCAGGGAAGAGCGTTGATCCCAGCGTGTCCTGGATCCTGCTGACCAACGACGACGGCATCGACAGCCCCGCGCTCGCCCCGTTTGCCGCCGCGCTCGAAAGCCTGGGGGCGGTGCGTGTGGTCGTGCCCGACCGGGAACGGAGTTGGGTCGGCAAGGCGATCACGCGCATCGGCACGGTCGGGACCGCCCAGGTGCAGGTCAACGGCCGTGACGCATGGACCTGCACGGGCTATCCGGCCGACGCCGTCCAGATCGGTGTCCACCGGCTCTTCGACACCGCCCCGTCGCTCCTCGTGTCGGGCATCAACATCGGCTACAACCACGGCGCGGCATTCCTCATGTCGTCGGGCACGATCGGGGCGGCCGTCGAAGGATGGGCCTCGGGCATCCCGTCGATCGCGATCTCGACCGGTGCCAACGGCGACTGGTCCGCCTGGAAGCGCCGGGCAATCGATCCTGCGTCCGCACCGGACTGGGAGCGCCTCGCACACGTGGCGACCGAACTGGTGAGAGCTGTGGTCGACTCGGGCCTCCAGACGCTCGCCGACGTGGTCTCGATCAACGTGCCGTTCGACGCAACGTTGGACACACCGCGACGCGTGACGAGCGTGGCGCGGGTCGGCTACGACCGCTTGTTCGGCCACGAGGGCAACGGCATCTACGTGCACGACTTCAACGGCAGGCTCATCGAATTCGGCGACCTCGACGGCACCGATATCGCTGCTGCCCGAGACGATCACATCGCAATCACGCCGCTCCGCATGCCGACCAGCCCGCCTGTCCCGAACGAGGTCCGCAGCCGTATCGAGCATTGATCCGTCGCCGACAGTCGGCTCGCGGCAGGATGGAGGGCCATCCGACCCTTGTGTAGCGCCCGCTCGTCGGCCACTGTGCGGGGCAGCACCAGCGAGCGTGCAACGCACGAGGAGTTGACCTATGGGCATTCGGATCAAGCGAGCGGCCGTCCTGGGCGCCGGCGTGATGGGGCAGGGCATTGCCGCCCACTTGGCGAACGCAGGGATACCGTCCTATCTGTTCGATATCGTTCCTCCAGAGCTCACCGACGCCGAAGTCGCCGCGGGCCTGAAGCTCGAAGATCGAAGCGTGCGGAACCGAATCTCGCAGGCGGGTATCGCAGCAATGAAGAAGGCGAAGCCGGCCCTGCTGTACCGCCCGGACCTGGCCTCGCTGGTTACCGCCTGCAATTACGAGGACGACCTCGGCAGGCTCGCCGAGTGCGATTGGATCGTCGAGGTGGTCGTCGAACGCATGGACATCAAGCAACGCGTCTTCGCCATGGTCGACGAGCATCGGCGGCCCGGAAGCGTCGTGTCGTCGAACACGTCCGGGCTGTCGGCCGCAGAGATGGCCTGGGGGCGGAGCGACGACTTCCGCAGCCATTTCATGGTGACCCACTTCTTCAACCCGGTCCGGTATATGAGGCTGCTCGAAATGGTGCCGATCGCCGATACGGACCCGGAGGTGTTCGCCGCAATGGCGGACTTCGGGGAGAACGTGCTGGGCAAGGGCGTCGTGTACTGCAAGGACACGCCGAACTTCATCGCGAACCGAATCGGCACCTTCGGGATGGCATCGGTGTTTCACTGGATGCAGGAGTTCGGGGTCGGCGTCGCCGAGGTCGACGTTGTCTTCGGCCCGGCGATGGGTCGTCCGAAGTCGGCGGTGTTCCGCACGGCCGACATCGTGGGCCTCGATACGATGGCGCACGTGCTCGCCACCATCGGCGAGGGCTGTCCGGATGATCCATGGCGGGACCGGTTCACCGTTCCCGATGCCATGCAGGCGCTGATCGACGATGGGCGGCTCGGCGCCAAGACCGGCGCTGGGTTCTACAAGAAGGTCCGCGGTGAGCAGGGGAGCACCATCCTCAGCCTCGACCTCGACACCCTCGACTACGTTGATGCCGGCAAGGTCCGGCTCCCGTCGGTCGGTGTCGCCCGCAAGATGGACACCCCCGGCGACAAGATCGCCGCGATGTTGGCGTTCGACGACGACCACGGACGGTTCGCGTGGAAGGTCACGGCGGAGACCTGCATCTATGCGCTGGAGCTGCTCGGGGAGATCGCCGACGACATCGTGAACGTCGACCGGGCCCTGCGTTGGGGCTTCAACTACGAGCTCGGACCGTTCGAGACGTGGGATGCCATCGGCGTCGAAGCGTCCGTCGAGCGGATGCGAGCCGAGGGCATGACCGTGCCGCCGGCCGTCGACCGGCTCATCGAGGTCGGCGAGGGCTCGTGGTACGCCACTCGCGACGGTGCGCGGTACTACTGGGATGTTGCCTCTGAGACGTATCTGCCGGTTCCGACATCCGAGGGGTTGATCTTCCTTTCGTCACTCGCCGACGAGGGGAAGGTGCTGGCCGAGAACGTGGGGGCGACGCTCTACGACATGGGTGACGGCGTCGGGTGCGTCGCGTTCCACACGAAGATGAACGCGCTCGACAACACGATTCTCGAGATCATCAAGACCGGGTGTGACATGGTCGAAGCCGGTGAGCTGGTCGGGTTGGTGATCGGCAACGAAGCCACCAACTTCTCGGTCGGTGCGAATGTCGGTCTCATCGGCATGCTCGCAATGTCCCAGGACTGGGACCAGATCACCGAGGCCGTTCGGATGATCCAGGACACGTTCATGCTCATGAAGTACTGCGACGGTCCCGTGGTGGTTGCGCCGCGGGGCATGGCCCTCGGCGGCGGCTGCGAGGTCGTGATGCACGGCGACAGCGTGCGAGCTGCCGCCGAGTCGTACATCGGCCTCGTCGAGCTCGGTGTCGGATTGATCCCGGCCGGCGGAGGCTGCAAGGAGATGGCGTTCCGGTTCTACGGGTCGATCCCGGAAGGCGTCAAGGCCGACTTGTTCCCGTTCATGGAGAAGGCGTTCATGACCGTCGGTACCGGCACCGTATCGACCAGTGCCGAAGAAGCGAAGTCCTACGGCTTCCTGCGTCCCAGCGATCGAATCACGATGAATCCCGACGCTGTGCTCGCCGACGCCAAGGCCGATGTGCTCGCCATGGTGCAGATGGGCTACCACCCACCGCCCCAACGCCGTGTTCCAGTCCCGGGCACCACGGGCATTGCCGCACTCAAGGTGGGGGTTCACGGCATGGCGCAGGGCGGCTATCTGAGCGAATACGACGAGCATCTCGGCACAGTGCTGGCAACGGTCCTGTGCGGGGGCGCGGTGCCAGCCGGCACCCTCCTGAGCGAGCAGGACTTCCTCGACCTGGAACGCGAGGCGTTCGTGGGCCTCTGTCGGGAGCAGAAGACGATTGACCGGATCCTGCACATGCTGGAGACCGGCAAGCCGTTGCGGAACTGAGAGCAGAAGGAGCAGATCCATGAGCACTGGAGTCGTGGTCACCCACGCACACCGCACCGCCGTCGGCAAGTCGGGCAAGGGAACGCTGCGCGAGACCAGGCCAGACGAACTGCTCGGTCGTCTGATCGAGGAGTTCCTCGAGCGAGTTCCGGAACTCGACCCGGCGAGCATCGACGACGTGATCGTCGGCTGCGCCTTCCCCGAGGCCGAACAGGGCATGAACGTGGCCCGCATTGCATCGCTGCGTGCCGGTCTTCCGGTCGAGGTTCCGGCGATGACGCTGAATCGCTTCTGCAGCAGCGGATTGCAGTCCTTGGCGACCGGGGCGGCGCAGATCGCGGCCGGTTGGTCGAAGATCGTGATCACCGGCGGCGTCGAATCGATGTCCCTGGTGCCGATGGGAGGCCAGAAGCCGGCTCCCAATCCCACGCTCGTCGACCAGTTCCCGGCGTCGTATGACGCGATGGGCATCACGAGCGAGACGGTGGCCGAGCGCTACGACGTCAGCCGCGAGGACCAAGACGCATTTGCCGTCGAGTCGAACCGTCGCGCCCTCGCGGCGATTGAATCGGGCCGGTTCCGCGACGAGATCATCCCGATCGAGGTGACGGTCGGAGGCAGGGCCGTGTTGTTCGACACCGACGACGGTCCGCGCGAGAGCACCATCGAAGGCTTGGCGAAGCTGCGCCCGGCATTCAAGGTCGACGGCCGATCGACGGCCGGCAACTCCTCGCAGACCTCCGACGGAGCGGCGATCGAGGTGCTGATGACGAGAGAGGCCGCCGCCGAGATGGGGCTTGAGCCGCTCGCCGAGTTGATCACCTACCAGGTCGCAGGTGTCCATCCCGACGAAATGGGCATCGGGCCGACGGTGGCGATTCCGAAGGCGCTCGAAGCGGCCGGCCTGTCGCTCGACGACATCGGCCTCGTCGAACTGAACGAGGCGTTCGCCAGCCAGGCGCTCTATTCGATGCGGAAGCTCGGCCTCGATCCGTCGATCGTCAACGTCAACGGCGGTGCGATCGCGCTCGGGCACCCTCTTGGATGCACCGGAGCGAAGCTGACAGCGACGCTGCTACACGAGATGGTGAAGCGTGACGTCGAGTACGGCATGGTGAGCATGTGCATCGGTGGCGGCATGGGCGCCGCGGCGATCTTCAAGCGCGGCTCGTAGGGTGCTCTTCTCGGGCTATCCAACGGGTGCGGTGAAGGCGGACGATGGCTGATCTCGGAATGACGCGCGAGGCGTCGTACCCTTCCCTGCCGGAATGCCGAATCCGCCACACCTCCGATCCCGCATCGACCGCCTGCCGCGGGCTGAACGCCGCCGTCTGCACCGGCGCCTGACCGGCGCCGAGCGACTCTCGGACGCCGGGTCGCGAGCTGCCGCAGCGGCACGCGTCGAGCAAGCCGTCAGGGCATCCGAAGAGCGGGTGGCGGCGCGCGCGACGGCCGTCCCGAAGCGGATCACCTATCCCGAGGACTTGCCGATCACGGCGTGGCGCGAGGAGATCTTCGACGCCATCCGGGACCATCAGGTCGTGATCATTGCCGGCGAGACCGGCTCCGGGAAAAGCACCCAGATCCCGAAGTTCTGCCTCGAACTTGGACGCGGCATCGACGGCACCATCGGGCACACGCAGCCACGACGCATCGCGGCGCGGTCGATCGCCGATCGCATTGCCGAAGAGCTGGGAACGCAAGTCGGCGAGGCCGTAGGCTACGCGGTGCGGTTCTCCGACCAGACCGGCGATGCGACGTTGGTCAAGGTCATGACCGACGGTCTGCTTCTGGCAGAGATCCACCGCGACCGTCGCCTCGAGCGGTATGACACGATCATCATCGACGAAGCCCACGAGCGCAGCCTCAACATCGACTTCCTCCTCGGGTACCTCAAGCTGCTGCTGCCGAAGCGACCCGACCTGAAGGTCATCATCACGTCGGCCACCATCGACACGGCGCGGTTCGCCGAGCACTTCGAGGACGCACCGGTCATCGAGGTCTCAGGCCGCACCTACCCGGTCGAGATCCGGTACCGGCCCCTCGACGATCCGGACGCGCCGGAGCCCAGGGACCAGACGCAGGGGATCTGCGATGCGGTGGAGGAGCTCTTCACGGAGGGAAACGGAGACATCCTCGTGTTCTGCTCGGGCGAGCGTGAGATTCGAGACGCTGCCGACGCGCTTTCGGAGCTGGCGCTGCCGCACACTGAGATCCTTCCGCTCTACGCCCGCCTGTCCGCGGCCGAACAGCACCGGGTGTTCCGTCCGCACACCGGGCGCAGGATCGTCATCGCAACCAACGTCGCCGAGACCTCGCTGACCGTTCCGGGGATTCGCTACGTCGTCGACGCCGGGACGGCCCGAGTCTCGCGCTACAGCAGACGAACCAAGGTGCAGCGTCTCCCCATCGAACCGGTCTCGCAGGCATCGGCGAACCAACGCGCCGGGCGATGCGGGCGTCTGGGACCGGGCGTGTGCATCCGTCTCTTCGACCAAGACGATTTCGAAGCCCGGCCGTCGTTCACCGAGCCGGAGATCCAGCGCACCAATCTTGCTTCCGTGATTCTGCAGATGGTGGCGCGCGACCTCGGTGCCATCGAGCGGTTCCCGTTCCTCGACCCGCCGGACTCCCGGGCGATTCGGGATGGATTTGCTCGGCTCGTCGAACTCGGTGCGATTCGGACGGATGACAAGGACGAGCGCGTGCGCCTCACCAAGCTCGGACGCCAGCTCGCCGATCTTCCCATCGACCTTCGCCTCGCCCGCATGATCCTGGAAGCGAACCGGACGGCCTGTCTCCGGGAGGTCCTGGTCATCGCTGCAGCGCTCGCCATCCAGGACCCCCGCGAGCGTCCTGTCGACAAGCAGACACAAGCCGATCAAGCCCACGCCCGGTTCCGCGACGAAGACTCCGATTTCTACAGCTGGCTGCACCTGTGGGATCACCTCGGCGAGGAGCGGCGGGCTCGAAGCTCGAACCAGTTCCGGCGCCTGTGCCGCAACGGGTACCTCAACTACCGGAGGGTGCGGGAATGGCAGGACCTCCACGCCCAGCTGCTCGATGTGACCAAGGAGATGGGGCTGAGCGCCAACCGCAGGCCGGCCGATCGCGAGGTGGTTCACCGTACCGTGCTGACCGGGCTGCTATCGAATGTCGGGAAGAAAGACCCGAACTCCTTTGAGTACCGCGGTGCGAGGAGCAGTCGGTTTTCCATCAACCCGGGCTCGACGCTCTTCAAGCGATCGCCCGAGTGGGTGATGGCTGCCGAACTGGTCGAGACGACCCGGCTGTGGGCCAGGTGCGTCGCGCGTGTGGAGCCTGAGTGGATCGAAGCCGCCGCGAGCCACCTCGTCACCCGGTCGTATTCGGACCCCTGGTGGGATGCCGAGCGCGGCTCGGCGATCGCGCACGAGACGGTCTCGCTCTACGGCATGCCGCTCCAGACCGATCGGCCCGTGCAGTACGGACGGATCAACCCGGGAGCCGCTCGTGAGCTCTTCATCCGTCATGCCCTGGTGGCGGGAGAGTGGGAAACCCACCACCGATTTGCCGATCACAATGCATCGGTGATCGACGAGGTGCTCGACCTCGAAGCGAGGTACCGCCGGTCTGATCTGCTCGTCGACGACGAAACGGTGGTCGCGTTCTTCGACCGGCGGATTCCCGAGGACATCGTGTCGGTTCGCCACTTCGATCGGTGGTGGCGGGAGATGCGGGTCGCCGAACCGCACCGGCTGGACCTCTCCGTCGCCGACCTCCTCGAACCCGAAGTGGACATGCCGGGGGAGGAGGCGTTCCCCGATGTCTGGCAGTACGGCGACGTCACGATGCCGTTGACCTACGAGTTCGAACCCGGAAGCGCAATTGACGGCGTGATCATCGACGTCCCGATCGGCGGGCTCGCCCGAGTCGACCCGAAGGTCTTCGACTGGTCGGTACCGGGGCTCCGAGAGGAACTCGTCATCGCCATGATGCGATCGCTCCCCAAGAAGATCCGAAGGCAAATCGCCCCCATTCCTGAGACCGCGCGTGCGGTGCTCGAAGGGCACGATCACGGCGCCGGAGGGCTGGTTCCATTCCTGCGACGCGAGTTGACCCATCGAGCCGGCGTGCCGATTCCTATGGATGCATTCGATCGGGAGCGGATTCCATCCCACCTGCTGCCGACCTTCCGCGTCGTGGCCGATGACGGAACGCTCCTCGCCGAGGGTTCCGATCTGGCCGTGCTGCGCTCGGAGTTGAGCCGGGAGGCCCGAGACGCCCTCGAAACATCCGGCCATCCGGTGGAGCGAACCGGGATGACGGTGTGGGAGATGGGCGATCTCCCGCGAACGGTGGAGTTCGAAGGGCCCGGTCGGGCGGTGACCGCGTACCCGGCCCTCGTCGACGAAGGCGACACCGTCGCTGTGCGGCTCTTCGCAACGAGGGAAGAGCAAGCAGCGTCGATGTGGTACGGGACGCGTCGCCTGCTGGTGCTCGGCATGGACTCGCCGGCTCGTACACTGCGGCCGCTCGTGACCGACGACGGACGGCGGGCCATCGCCGCCGGACCTTATGAGTCCTTCGACGCGTGGGCCGAAGACTGCCTCATGTGTGTCGTCGATAACCTGCTCCTCGCGGCCGGGGGTCCGGTGCGCCACCAAGCGGTATTCGAGCGGCTGCTCGTGCTCGTCGAGGCGCAGTCGACCGAGGCCCTCGTCGAGGTGGCTTCGAGCACGCTCGAGATCCTGGATGAGCTCGGCAGTGTTCGGACGGCGCTGGGGGATTTGACCGCCGAGCGCTATCACGAGGCCAAGGTCGACATGGAGGAACAACTTGAACGCCTCATCTACCCGGGTTTCGTGACTGCCGTCGGCGTCGATCGGCTCGAGGATGTGCTGCGCTACGTGCGCGGTGTGGCGCGCCGAATCGAGGCGCTTCCGGACCGTGTGGAGCGCGATGCGGAGCAGATGGAGCGGATCCGGGATCTGGAGGATGAGCGGGACGATCTTTCCGACGCCGTTCCCGATTCGATCGAGCTGATCGCGGTTGCCTGGATGCTGCAGGAGCTACGCGTGAGCGCCTTCGCCCAAGCGCTCGGCACGAAAGGCAAAGTGAGCGAGAAGCGCATCCGAGAGGCAATGGCGAGGGCCGTGGAACCGTAGAAGCCCACCTTCGTCTCCTCCACGTCCGTGGGGGAGACCAAAAGTCACGCACCTCTTGGCCTCCCTCGACCGAAGGGCGGGGGAGACGAAGAGCTAGGCCCTTCGGTACGTCTCGCCGAAGCGAATGTAGACGTCGACGCCGGCAGCTTGCCGCTCGGCTTCCTCTGGGCGAAGGTCGCGAAGGGGCTTCGCCGGCGTGCCGACGGCGAGGGTCCACGGGGGGATCGCCCGACCTTCAGGCAGAACCGAGCCGGCGGCGAGCCAGGCACCTTCGCCAAGCTCGGAGCCGTTGAGCGCCAGGGCGCCGATCCCGACCAGGCAGTGGTCACCGATCGTCGCTCCGTGCACGACGGCCGCATGTCCGACGGTAACCCGCCTTCCGATCGTCGTTGGGATGCCGAGATCGGCATGGACCACCACGTTGTCCTGGAGGTTCGTCTCTTCGCCGATCACGATTCGGTCGAGTTCAGCGCGCACCACCGCGCCGAACATGACCACGGCCCGGGCGCGGATCTCCACCGAACCGTAGACTTGGGCGGTCGATGCGACAAAGGCCGAAGGGTCGACGACCGGTTCCGGCAAGTGGAGCGCTTCCATGCCCCGCAGCGTACCCGAGACCGGACGTCGGGAATGGCCGACGGCTCGCCGGCATTGACAACCGCGAACAGAGCTGAATGGAGCGAGACCATGCTCAGCATCCCGGCACTGCCGACAGATGGCGAACCGACACGCGCAACCCTCCACGCCTACGCGCACGCCGTTGCCGCGCTGCCACGCGCCCACGCCCTCGCGCATCCTTCCTGGTGGCACATCTCGCTGAAGGTCCGTCCGGATGGTCTCGTGACCGATGCCATGCCGCTGCCCGCCGGCGGGTCGGCCTTCATCCGCATGGACCCGCGAACGCACCTCGTCATGTTCGAGACATCGACGGGAGAGAGCCGAGCGTTCCCAATGAACGCCGACCTCACCGGGACGCAGATGGGGAGTGCACTGATCGCCGCCGGTGCCGAATTCGGGCTCGCCGGCGCCTACGACCGTGCGAGGTTCGAGAACGACGATCCGCGCCCGTACAACGAGGCCAACGCGTTGGCGCTCTTCCAGGCCTTTGTTGCCGCCGATGCGGTGTTCACCGCCCATCGGAACCGGATCGGCGGGATGGTGGGACCGATTCAGCTGTGGCCGCATGGCTTTGACCTCGCGTTCGAGTGGTTCGGGACGCGATCGGTCGTCTCCAAGGACGATGGCGCGTCGGTCGAGCAGCCGGCGCAGCTCAACCTCGGTTTCTACCCGGCTGGTGACGCCTACTTCTATTCCAACCCGTGGCCGTTCGAGGCCGACCTCCAGGAGGTGCCGCTTCCGGGAGGTGCGCAGTGGCACACGGATGGGTGGGACGGTTCGATCCTCGCGTACACCGATGTCGCCGACCGGACCGACGGTGCTGATCAGGTACTGGCCTATGCGAAGGCGGTGTACGAGGCCGCGGCACCAAGACTGACCGAGTAGCCATGGCTGCCGGTGGGAGACGATCGGCGCCGCCGCTACGCTCACTGGCAGGAGGTTGCATGCCGTTTCCCGAACCGTTCTTTCGCTGGCGCCCTCATCCATGGCACGGTCTCGACACCGGCCCGGATGCCCCCGAAGTCGTAACCGCATTCATCGAGATCTCTCCATTCGACTTTGTGAAGTACGAGGTCGAGAAGCGGACCGGCTACCTCAAGGTCGACCGCCCGCAGCGAGGCAGCAGTTCGCCACCCACGCTCTACGGCCTCATCCCCAAGACCTTCTGTGCCGAGCGCGTTGCTGCGTTCTCACCCGAGGTGGCGATCGCGGACGGCGATCCGCTCGACATCTGTGTCATATCAGAGCGAGCCATCGACCGCTCGGAGATCATGCTGAACGCCAGAGTCGTCGGTGGCCTGCGGATGATCGACAACGGTGAGGCCGACGACAAGATCATTGCGGTGTTGGTGGGGGATGCCGTTCTCGACGACGCAAGAGACGTTGCCGACATCCCCGCCGCGACCATCGCTCGCCTCGAGCACTACTTCCTCACCTACAAGTACGTTCCAGGCGAGGAGACCCGGGTCGAGATCCCCGAAATCTACGGACGTGAACACGCCCTCGGGGTCGTAGCTGCGGCCATGGCCGACTACGAAGATCACTACGGCGGCTAGGGCAAATGGCAGTACCCCTGTTGTGACCGTGGACGCCGAACCACGGGGCCTCACCTCGGCAGAGGTTCAACAACG
>JAHEEL010000035.1 GCA_024640745.1 Actinomycetes bacterium | reverse complement strand
GCCTCTCCCCCCTCGTCCGGGTCCGAGGCCACTGCCACCCATGCCGAAATGGCCGCCGATTTCGCCGCCGCAAGGCTGCTCCCGACGGGGAGTCGATCCCGGACTTCGCCCGTGACCAAGATCTCCCCCGGCGCCGCCAGGCGAGCGAGATCCGCGGCATGCTCGGCGGTCTCGCCCCACAGGTCGTAGATGAGACGGGCACTGCCGGTCAGCCCGATCGTGACCGGTCCCGCATCGACTCCTCCCGAGACATCGAGATCGAGGCGGTTCTCTTGCGCGAATCGGCGGACCTCCGCCAGAACCCCGGCGGCGAAACGAATGGCCCGAGGAGCGTGATCGAGGTACGGAGTATCGACCCCGCACACGGCATGGTAGGTGTCGCCCATCACTTTGACACGCTCGAGTCCGTTGAGCGTCGCGACCTCGTCCGCGATGTCCACGATCGAGTGCATCAGATCACGGTTTGTCTCCGTGTCACGGGTGCGGAATAGGTCATCCAGCCCGCTCACGGCGAGTACGACGACGCTCGCCTGGGGCACGGTCTCGACCAACCGGCGATCGCCCCCGACGACGGCGCCTGCGACCGCAGGGGGCAGCAAGGCAACCAGGACGCTGGTCTTTTTCGCGAGCGCTTCCGCAACCGCCTGCCTACGGCCTGCGAGGTTGTCGACCATGGCATTCAGATGGCCCGAAAGGACGCGGAACTCCCGCGCACCGCTCGACGGCACGGCGACATCTTCGCTGCCGTCCTGGATGCGCTGCAACGCGGCGCTGATCGCGCGCAGCGGGTTGACGAACGAACCCGCCCATGCCGCAGCGAAGAAGGTCAGCGCAACCACGAACACGGTCGTGAGGAGAAGGTTCCTGCGCACGTAGTCCTTGACCGGTGCATCGACTTCGGTGCGCTCCTGTTCGACAAGAACCACCCAGTTGAAGGCTTCCGAATCGAGTGGCTCGTAGGCGGTGTAGACCTCCTCACCGAGGTAGCTCGTGTCGGATATGAATCCCGACTCGCCCTGCAAGGCCGCCCGCACGGCCGTGCTATCGGCCTTCTGGAACAGGACCGTCGTGCCGAGCGCCCGCATCTGATTCTGCTCCTCGGCAGTGACAAGACCGAGCTCGTCGACGCGTTGGAGATAGGCGTCGGGATCCTCCACGAATGCACGGGCATTCGACCGCATGCGAGCGTCCGACCCCACGAGGTAGACATCGCCGCTCTCGCCGAGACGACCGGACTCCAAATCGAGCCCCATGATCTCCTCGATCGCATCTCTGGAGAGGCTTGCAGCGACGACACCCACGAGCGTCTCGTCATCGAAGAGCGGCGTCGCGGCGAACGCCGTCGGCTCATCAAATGCCGGGGCATAGGCCGAGAAGTCGGTGGCGACCACGACTCCGGGTTGACCGGACAGGAAGGTTCGGGTCACGAGACGGCCAAGCGTGGTACCGCTGTGGGGACCGGTCGCAAGGCTCGTGCCGAAATCGATGTTCTTGTTCGTCGAGTAGACGATGGTGCGCGTCTCGGGCTCGATCAGATAGAGATCCGTGAATCCGAGCCGATCGGTGGTGGCGCGCATGATGGGATGGAGGGCCTTGTGGACCTCGGTCCACGCACTGCCGTCCCCTGCATCGGTCAGGAGCCGCTTCTCGTCGATCGCCAGCGGGTTCTCCGCGACATAGGCCGACTGGAGGTAGATCGCAGCCGGGTTGAGTCCCGATGAGACTTCAAGCACATCCACCGGGACTCCACGAACCTCTTCGAGTCGCGGGACGTATTCGTCGAGGTAGAACTCAGCAGTGGCTCGCACCTCGGAAGGGATATCGTCCCTATCGAGCTGGTTGAGCTCATCGTATGCGGCCGCAAACTCCTGAACGCCGTCGATTGCCGTCCGGCCTGCACCCATCGCTTCGATCGCGGCCTCAACCTGCCCGAGATAGGAATCGATCTGATCTGCCCTTCCACCGGCGACCGCCGCGAGGCCGTCGTGGACCAGATTCTCACCGTCATTCCCGGAGCCGGCGACCGCAATGACGACCGATCCGACGAGAGAGAGAACACTCACGAACAGGATACCGACCGCCAGTCGCGTCGCCACCGATGTGTGCCGGGCCCACCGCCCGACTTTGGGGCTCGTCGCGACGTCTTTCGTCGTGTCCTCACTCACGCCGGGGAGGTTAGCCCGAGCCGCTGCGGTCGGGCGAAGCCGCCAGCGGTTGTGCCGGGAGAGCACCCGATACGGTCATCTGCGCCGCTTGACTATTGGTAAGATTTATTATACACTATGTATGCTGTTTCTTACGCAGGAGGCAACGCCCATGGCCGCATGGATCATCATCGCAAGTCTGATCGCCGTCCTGTTCATCGGGGCAACGGCGCGGACGCTGGCAAGAAGCCGCCCGGATCCGGACCTCGGCAAATTGCCCGCCACACCGCTCGAGCGACTCGGATGGATCGGCCTCGGAATCGCGGCCGCGCTCGGGCTCAGCCTCGCCGTGCTGGTAGCACTCGGCGGCGCAGAAGGGTTCTTCGACGATTCGCCCTACCGCCTGGTCTTCTGGTTGCTGCTGATGACGGGGATCACGGCGTGGTTCGCCGCCTGGTATGCGACCAAGCGGCGCTTCGGTGGCGTTGTCATCGACGAGCGAGATCGGGCGGTCCTCGCCCGATCGCTCAGCGTCGAATCGATGGGGGTGCTGCTTTCGCTCGTCGTCTGGACGATCTCACTCACCGAAGCATTCACCGAAGACGGCGCCGTTCCCCTCGGCTACGTCCAGCTCGTGTTCTGGAGCACGCTCATCGTCGGAGCGTTCGGTCGATCGGTCGGTGTTGTTCTCGGGTATCGACGCGGGATTGCCGTCGATGCCTAAGGCGATGATCGCCAACACGATCCGCCGCCTCCGGTTCGAGCACGGCGAGATGACCCAGCAGGAGCTGGCGACCCGAGTCGGGTGCACGCGCCAGACGATCATCGTGCTCGAGAAGGAACGCTATGTGCCCTCCCTCAGCCTGGCGTTTCGCATCGCTCGCGTCTTCGATCGGCCGATCGAAGACATCTTCGATCTCGTCGAAGAGCCGGAGCGACGGCAAGTCACCTAGGTTCTCTCGAGGACCGATGCCAGGGCTCGCAACGCCCGAGCTCGGTGCGAGATATCGTTCTTCTCGTCATCGGACATCTCCGCATAAGTGCGATCGCTGACGGCGAACACCGGGTCGTACCCGAAGCCGCGGTCGCCCCTGCGCTCGGTGGTGATGGACCCGTCGAGCCTCCCTTCGACGACGACGGGCTCGGCTCCCGGTACGACAAGAGCGATCACCGTTCGGAAGTGAGCGGACCGCTGCGCGACGCCGTCGAGCTCGGCGAGCAGGCGATCGACGTTCTCCTCGTAGGTCGCGTCCGGGCCTGCATATCGGGCGCTGTGCACGCCTGGACGCCCGTCGAGCGCGTCAACCTCCAGCCCGGTGTCGTCGGCGAGTGCAGGCAGCCCGGTCGCCTCGGCTACCGCGAGCGCTTTCAACAGCGCGTTGCCCTCGAGCGTCGACTCGGTTTCGTCGACATCGGGCCACTCGAGCCCGCGAACGATCTCCCAGGGTGGGTCCATCCGCTCGAGTACAGCTTCCACCTCGGCGATCTTGTGCGGGTTCTTCGACGCGACGACAACGCGGCGAGGATGTCCCATCACCTCCTCGCAGCGCGTTGATCGGCAACGAGTTCCGAGATGCCCTTCGCCGCCAAATCGAGCATCCGGTCGAGTTGGTCTCGATCGAACGGCACCCCTTCAGCGGTGCCCTGTACTTCGACGATCTTCCCCGAACCCGTCATCACCACGTTGGCATCGACGTCGGCGGCGAAGTCCTCGGTGTACTCGAGGTCGAGGAGCGCGTCTTCGTCGACCATGCCAACCGAGACGGCGGCGATGTGGTCGGTCAACGGTGTTGCTTCGAGCTTGCCCTCGGCGATTCGGGTGTCGAAGGCGTCGGCGAGAGCGATCCACGCTCCGGAGATCGACGCGGTTCGCGTGCCGCCGTCGGCCTGGAGGACGTCGCAGTCGACGCGAACCGTCAACGGCCCCATCCCCTTCATGTTGACGACTGCACGGAGCGAACGGCCGATGAGCCGCTGGATCTCCTTCGTGCGCCCGCCTTCGATCGCGCTCCGGCGCACGCGCTGGGGACTCGATCCGGGGAGCATCGAGTATTCGGCGGTGACCCACCCCTCCCCCGAGTCCCGCATCCAGCGAGGGACGTCTTCCTCGAAAGCGGCGGTGCACAATACGCGCGTGCGCCCCATCTCGAAGAGCACCGAACCCGGCGTCATCTCGGTGTACCCGCGCGTGATCCGCACGGGTCGCAGTTCGTCGGATGCTCGATCCGTTCTCATGTGGTCTCCCCGATGGTGAATGTGGTTCCCGGCGCAGCGAGGCGGATCTCGCCGTCGAACTCGGCGGCAGCCTCGGAGACGGCCCTGTCAGGGTCGACGCCGTAGGCCAAGTGCGTGATCACCAGTATCAACACGCCGGCTTCCGACGCGATCCGGCCCGCTTCTGCAGCCGTGAGATGGTACGGGTAGGTGTGGTCCTCCCGCACACCGGCGATGGTCGCCTCGCAGAGGAGGAGGTCGACGTCGGCCGCAACCTGTGCGAGATCGGAGCCAGGCCCCGTATCGCCCGAGTAGGCAATCGACCCGTCCGGTGTGTCGATCCGAGTCACGACGGCGGGAACCGGGTGCACGGCATTCCCGAACCTCATCGTGGCGTCGCCGATGCTCACCGACGACCCGGGCGTTACTTCGGCGAGGTCGAGGACGGAGTGAAACACGTGCTCGTCACCGGCGCGCGCAAACGACGCGAGATGCTCGGCGGCGCCGGTCGGCACCAGCACCGGAACCGGGACGATGCCCGACGGGCCGAACGCGAGATAGCCGTAGAGGCCGTAGAGGTCGCTGGAGTGGTCCACGTGAATGTGGCTGAGCACCGCGGCCGTCAGGAGTCCCGGATCGACGTGTCGAGCCAGCTGCATGAACGTTCCGGTTCCGGCGTCGAGCCAGTACGACGACGACCCACTCTGCACGAGATAGCCCGACGCGGGGTTGGTGCGAGTCGGCGCCCCGCCGGCCGATCCGAGAATCGTGAGCGAGGTCATGCCGAAACCGTCAGCACGGCGATCCAGCACACGGCGACCAGCGTGCCGGCAATCAGCGGCGCCCAGGGTCGTTCCCCGAATGAGCGCCACGACCAGACCGTCGATCCCAGCCAGATCAGAGCGAGGGTCACCACGGCCCACCACGGTGCAACAAGGAGTGACGCAAGGATGAAGATCAGCGCCGTAGCCTGCAGCGCCGCGCCGATGACGGCGAACAACTGGCGATAGGCCGCAGGGTTGTGGTCGTCCGACGACATCGGGCGAGACTAACGCCGCTCGATCTCGGTCGCCGTCGCTACGCCGTCCTCATAGTGGTAGGCGCGGACCGCGATCGCGCCCGCCTCGACACCGACGATGAAGTTCACCCACGCAGGATCACCGCCCCCCTCCAGATCGCCGCGCGACGGAATCGGCTCACCTGCCGGGTGCGAGTGGAAGAGACCGACGATCGCCCAGCCGCGCGCCTCGGCGTCCTGGATTGCTCTGAACTGCTCGGCCGGATCGAGCGTGAAACGATCGGGCCCGGGATCGGCGTTGGGGAGTGTGTAGGCGCGCACGACGATGCCGTTTCGTGCCGCCACGAGGCCGCATGCCTCATTTGGCGCCCAGCGGCGGGCGTGTTCGATCATCTCGGTGATCACGGTGCCCTCGACGATCATCGCTTCGAGTCCGAGGGCCGTGCGAGCTCGGGGGAGGTCGGTCGCGCCCACCACGACCCGAACCCCGTAGTGCGAGTAGAAGCCCGGGTTGAGACCGCCTTCGTCATCGGCGATGACGAGAGCCTCGATCCCATCGGAGACGAGGCGGGCACGAACGATTTCAGCATCCGATCGTGTCGCATAGACGCGAACCGTCGCCAGATCATGCATTCTCCACCACCAATTCACCGCCCAGGGAAACGATTGCGGGCATACGGCATTCATCGGGGCAGATGTACGCCGGGTAGGTCGGCCATTCCATCGCGCCGACCCTACAGGGTCTTGAGTACCTCGATCGTGGCATGGTCGCGTTCAAACCCGAGCCAGTCGTTCACCGCCAGCATTGCGGAGTTGGATTGGGCGTTCTGGGTGCGGATTGTCGTGTATCCGGACTCCGCCGCCCACAGCACCGACGCGGCCTTGATCGCCTTGGCGATCCCTCTGCCCCGGTAGCCGGATCGTACGCCGGTCAGGTCTTGCTCGATCACCTCTGGACTGCCGTCGACCGACTGCGGTTCCGTGAGCCCCACGAGCTCGTCGCCTGCAATCGCAACAAGGAAGCCATCGGGGAGCATCCGCCGACCGAGGCTCAGCGCCTCGAAGTCCTCGAACCCGATCTGTGCCGTTGGGAACCGCGTCGGTACGTCGCCATCGACTTCCGCGTACAGCTGGTGCAGGTCGCGCCTCCACTCCGATCGCTCTTTCGCGAGGTCGGCAACAGATACGACTCTCACTCCGTGTGCGGCCATGCGCTCGACCGTTCTTCGCATCGTGTCGAGGTCACACCGACCGACCTCGAGCGTGGACCCCCAGTTGCGGTCTATCTCGCGATACCCGGCGCGCTCGAGGAACTGCACGGTTCGTTCGGTGGGTGCTTCGGCCCACCCCAGGATGTGGACGATCCCGTGATCGAGGGCCATGCGCTCGGCGTGCTCGAGCAGTCCCCTGCCGTAGCCTCGACCCTCGTGGACAGGATGAACCATCGTGCGCCCAATCATCATGGACGGCTCGAGCCACGGAGATTGGCCGACATAGGCGAATCCAACGACGGCATCGCAATCCCGGGCCAGCCAGCGAGCGTACACACGGTTGGCGGCTTGCTGGGTCGCATTCCAGTCGCGCAGATCGGCCACCGAACTGGTGTCGTCGGGTCGGGCCGCTCGCGAGACGGCAACCACCGCCTCGAGATCATCCGTGCTGTCGGTTGCCAGCGTGTACGGACCGGTCATCGCCCTCCGAACAAGGTGAAACCCGGAGACACTTCGGCGATGGTCTCGCCGCCGTGGGAGGACCAACCCACGGGTCTCCGGGTATCGGTGGTCCGAGTTGGAGTCGCCACCTTCCTCGAGAGAGGAACAGCCACTCCTTTCTTCCGGTGCGGCCGTTAGCGCTCGGCCACCTCCAGGGTCCCGTACAAACATTCAGTCAAGTTGGACCACCTCCCTTCTCTGGTACTGAGGATTCTGGCACAAGATCGCGGTTTTGGAAACGAACACGTAGAAGAGCCGGTAGCTGCCGGCCACCAGCAAGACCGAAGACACGAGAGACGAGACCCCGGCAGGCGGTCTCGTCTCTCGTGTCTCCCTCCGGTCCTTGCTCCCTGCCCGCCCTACGAGGCCTCGACTTTCGCATTGAATGCCTCGATCATCTCGTCGATCGGGTCGGCCATCGCCTGGATGGCGGTCCAGTAGTCCGGGTCGTACCACTGCGCCTGGATCTCCTCGTAGGTCTTGCCCTGTTGCTCGACCCAGGTGTAGTACTTCAGGTTGTGGATCCGCTTCTTGTCGTAGTAGCCCAGCTCTTGCACGTTGGCGAGGCTCTGCCCCATCAAGAAGCGGTGATAGGCCGCTGCGGCGTCGAGGGCGGTGAACGCGCCGCGCTCCTCGTTCAGCTCGGCGAGTCGCGATTCGTACATCTCCATCGAGTCGGTCGCAACCGTCATCACCACGTCGTTCCCGGTCAGTTCGTAGAACTTCGCGAACTTGATTGCCATCAGCATGTTCGCAACACAGGAGATGCCGAGCAGCGGAAGCTTCTCGATGAACTCAGCGGACACGCCCTGGTCGGCAAGATACGCGTGCCCGGCAGGCTCGTTGAACAGCCGGATCAGGCTGATCGAGGCCTCATCGTCGATCGCGATCGCCATGTCCGTGTTCCGCACGTTGTGGATCCATGGGATGTGCTTGTCGCCGATGCCTTCGATCCGGTGCTCGCCGAATCCGTTCAGGAGCATCGTTGGGCACTCGGTTGCTTCGCCGGCGGCGATCTTCGCGTTGGGATAGATCTGCTTCAGGTAGTCGCCAGATCCAATCGTTCCCGCCGAGCCGGTAGCCAGCGTCACGCCTGCGAACCGGTCGTTCTCCCCCATCACTTCGTTGAGCACCTCCACCATGGCCGGCCCGGTGACGGAGTAGTGCCAGAGGTAGTTCCCAAACTCGTCGAACTGGTTGAAGATGACGAGGTCTTCGCCGGAAACGCGCAATTCGTTGCACTTGTCGAAGATCTCCTTGACGTTCGACTCGCTGCCGGGGGTCTTGATGATTTCACCGGCCACGCTCTCGAGCCAGCGGAACCGCTCGGCGCTCATGCCCTCGGGAAGGATGGCGATCGATTCGCACGCGAGCAGATTCGAGTCGTACGCACCGCCGCGGCAGTAGTTGCCCGTCGACGGCCAGACCGCTTTTTGCGTGACCGGGTCGAACTGACCGCTGACCAAGCGCGGGGCGAGGCACCCGAAGGCGGCACCGACCTTGTGGGCACCGGTGGGGAACCACTTCCCCTCGAGCATGACGATTCGGGCATCGACGCCGCTGATCTCGGGTGGAATCTCCAGGTAGTTGACACCGCCAAACCCACCGCCGGAAGGTACCGGCTCGTTGTGCCAGGTGATCCGGTAGAGATTGAGCGGATTCAGATCCCAAAGACCGACGTCTGCAAGCTGTCGCTTGACGTCGTCGGGAACGAGGCTCGGATCCCTCATCTGCTTGAACGTGGGGATCTTGAAGTCACGCTCACTGGCGCGCCGGACGGCGGAGTCGAGGACGGCTTCGTTGACGGTGAGGTCGATCATGACCAGTGGTCCTTTCAGTTGTCGAGGGCTGCTTTGAGAGCTTCGAGGTTGGGGTCGACACGCATCGGCTCGGTGCCGGCGGCGGCAACGGCCTTCAGCGCGGAGGGAACATCCTTGAGCCCGCTCCCCGTCGCGAGGAGCACAACCCGGTCGTCGGATCCGACGAGTCCGCGTTCCACGGCGGCAACCAGGCCTGCGTAGGGCGTCGCTCCCGCCGGCTCGGCGAACACGCCCGATCCCCGGGCCATCGTCGGGACGGCCGCAAGGATCTCATCGTCGGAGACGCGCAGATACGCTCCTCCGGTTTCGGTGACCGCCGCCATCGCCTTGATACGGTCGCGCGGCAGGTCGGCACTGATCGAGTCGGCCACGGTGTCGGCAGCGATCGGCGCCTTCGTGAGCACGTCCTCGCCGTTCTCGAACGCCTGAACGAGGTAGTCGCTGCCTGCGGACTGGATCCCGAAGATGCGCGGCATCCGGTCGATCCATCCGAGCGCCATCGCATCCTTCATCGCCTTGTGCACGCCGCCGATGATCGAGCCGTCTCCAACGCTCACGAAGATCGCGTCGGGGGCTTCCCAGCCCAGGTCCTCGAGGATCTCGAGCCCAGCCGTCTTCTTGCCTTCGGTCATGTACGGGTTGTAGCCGGTGTTGCGGTTGTACCACCCGTACTCGGCCGACGCCGCCATGCAGAGATCGAACGCATCACCGTAGGTGCCGTTGACCAGCGCCACGGTCGAACCGTACGCGAGCAACTGGGCGATCTTGGCTTCCGGCGCCGATGCCGGCACAAAGATGACGTTGCGCTGTCCGACGCTCGCCGAGATCCCGGAAAGCGCCGCTGCGGCATTGCCGGTCGACGCGGTCGTCACGACGTCTGCACCGCGCTCCTGTGCCTTGACGACGGCCATGGCCGAAGCCCGGTCCTTGAGCGAGGCGGTCGGCTCCCGCCCTTCGTCCTTGACCCAGACCCCGGCCACGCCCACCTCTTCGCCCAGCACCGGAGCGTCGTACATTGGCGTGCCGCCGACGGTGAGCGGCGGCACCGCCGCATCGTCGGCAATCGGGAGCAGTGGCCGGTAGCGCCACATGGTGCGATCGGGGTTCGCTGCGAGCGACTCCTTCGTGAACGTCCGGCCGATTCGGTCGTAGTCGTACTCGACGTCGAGGATGCCCTCGTCGCCGTGGTCCGGGCAGACGTACCCGGCGAAATCCGCCGGGTACTTCTCGCCACAAATCACACATCTGAGCCCGACGACATTCGTCATCGAACGATCCTGGTGCCGGTCTCACCGGCCATGGCGCGTTCGAGGTTCTCCGGATTCGTGATGAGCGCTTCGGTGCCTCCGGCCTCCAGGAACTGGACGACCGCACGCATCTTCGGCGCCATCGATCCCTCGGCGAAGTGACCGCCCTCGGCGAGGTACTGCTTCACCTCGTCGAGCGTGAGCTGATCGACCCACTCCTGTTCCGGTGTACCGAAGTTGAGTGCGACCTGTTCGACCGCCGTGGAGATCAGCAGGAGATCGGCGTTGACCTGTCCGGCCAGGAGGGCCGAGGCGAGGTCCTTGTCGATCACCGCGGCAATGCCCACGAGATCGCCGTCTGCGTTCGTGACGACGGGGATGCCCCCGCCGCCCACCGCAATCGTCACGACGCCGGCGTCGAGGAGGTCACGGATGACCTCGAGCTCGACGATGCGCATCGGTTGCGGTGAAGCAACGACGCGCCGCCAGCCGCGGCCGTCGTCCTCACGGATATCCCAGCCTTCCTCATCCTGCCGTCGCTTCGCCTCCGCCTCGTCCATGAACGAGCCGATCGGTTTGCTCGGATTGGCGAACGCCGGATCGATGGCGTCGACCTCGACTTGCGTGACGACCGTTGCCACGTTCTTGGCAATGCCGCGCTGACGAAAGTCGTTGACCAAGTTCTGCTGCAGCATGTAGCCGATTGCGCCTTGGGTATCGGCCCCGCAGAAATCGAGTGGAACCTCGTGGAGCTCGCTGCTCGACATCTCGGACCGTCGCAGGATGAACCCCACCTGCGGGCCGTTGCCGTGTGAGATCGCGACATCCCACCCCGCCTCGACGAGCGAGGCGATGTGGTCGTCGGTCTCCGCCGCTGCGAGATACTGGTCCTGCACCGACTCGTGCTCGGCGTCGGGGATCAGCGAGTTGCCGCCGATGGCAATGACGAGCCGCGGCATTACTCCCACGCTCCCAGGACGGACGACAGGAGGGCCATGCGCATGACGACGCCGTTGTAGGCCTCCTGCCAGTAGCGGGCATGCCGGGAGTCGTCGACCTCCGGAAGGAGCTCGTCACGACGCGGGAGAGAGTGGAGGATGATGGAACTGCCCTTGGCCCTCTTCATGACCTCTGAGGTCACCTGATAGTTGGCCGCGGTGTGTGCATACACCTCCTGCTTCTCCTGTCGGGCCTGGGTGTAGTCGGGCTGGACGACCGGCTCCATGTAGATGACGTCTGCCTCGGCGATGGCCTCATCGATGTGATCGATGATGCGGTAGTTGGTGCCCTTCTCGTCGAGCTCGGCGAGGAACTCGGGGAGTGGCGACATCTCTTCCGGGGCCAGGATGATCATCTCGGCATCGAATTGCGAAAGCGCATATCCAAGCGAGTGCATGGTGCGCATCCGATGGTCGCCAACGGCGAGGAACGACTTGCCGTCGACCGAGCCCATCTCCTTGGTGATCGTGTAGAGGTCGGTGAGGATCTGGGTCGGGTGCTCGCCCCAGCCGTCGCCACCGTTGATGACGGGGACGGACGACCACCTGGCGGCCTCATGGGGTGCACCCTGGTCGAAGTGACGCATCACGATGACGTCGCCGTAGTACTCGAGCATGTGGACGGTGTCCTTGATCGACTCCTGGTAGAAGTCGCCGGCACGCGTCATCTTGGCGTCGGAGAAGCCGGTCACGGCGCCGCCGAGGCGATGCATGGCCGCTTCGTGAGCGAGTCGGGTGCGGGTCGAAGGCTGGTAGAACGCGGTCACCAGCGTCTTGTGCTTGAGGAGATCGGTATTGCGGCGCTCGCGGGCAATCGGCTCGAGGCGATCGGCGATCTCGAAGAGGTGGAAGAACTCGTTCCGTTCGAAGTCCTTCAGTGAAAGGATATCCCGTCCGGCGAAACTGCGCATGTGTGCCCTCCTGAGGCTCGGCTTGGTAGATTGGTCATACCATAGTACGATATGATCACCGTACGCCAGTCAGGATCCCAAATGATCACGCGCAATCCATCGCTCACCGATCAGGTGAAGGCGCATATCAAAGAGCGAATCGTCAGGGACGAGTTCGCGGGTGGGCGCATCCCGCCAGAGACCGAGCTGGCGGCCGACCTCGGCGTGAGCCGGACCACAGTCCGCGATGCCCTCAGCCGCCTCGAACACGAGGGCACCATCTACCGCCGCCAGGGCGCCGGCACGTTCGTCAACGAGCCGGGTCTCCAGATCCGGTCGCGGCTCGAAGAGATCTGGTCCTACGAGCAGGTGCTCGAGGACCACGGCTACGTGCCGTCGGTTCGCGTGCTTTCCTCCCATGTTGGGCCGGCCGACTCCCCCACTCGCGAGGCGTTGAACCTCGACGCCGACGCGAACGTGCTCGTCATCGAGAAGGTCTTTCTCGAAGATCAGAACCCCGTCATGGTGACGGTGAATCGCATCCCCACCCGAATCGTCAGCGACGCCGAGTACGCCGACGACGAAGCGATGCCGGTCTACGAGTTCCTCGAAGACCACTGCAACCGCACCCTCGGCTACTACCTCTCGGAGATCATTCCCGTGTCCCTCGATGCCGACACGGCAAGGGTCCTCGGGGTTGAGCCCGGTACGTTGGCCATCTCATTCGACGAGATCGGCTTCGACCAGAACAACGAGCCCATCGTGAGGGCGACGTCGTACTTCCGCGACGACCTCCTGCGATTCCGGCTCATCCGCAGGAGAAGCGGGGCGTGAGCCCCGCACGACACGCCTTCGAGCTGCAAAGGAGCAGTTGATGCAGACACATCTGCACGGTCGTGACATGATCACGACCCAGGAATGGACCAAGGACGAGCTCGATACCATCATCGATGTCGCCCTCGACCTCAAGCGCCGGAGGGCCCTCGGTGAGGCCCATCCGCTGCTGCGCGACAAGGTGCTCGCCATGCTGTTCTTCTTCTCGAGCACCCGCACCCGTGCGAGCTTCGAGGCCGGCATGGCCCAGCTCGGCGGACACGCCATGTTCCTCGACTCCTCGAGCACGCAGATCGGCCATGGCGACACGTGGCGGGAGATCGGCGAGATCCTCGGCCGCTACGACGACGGTATCGCGATCCGCCAGGTCGACTGGGGCATCGGCAACCAGTACATCCGTGCGGTCGCGGAAGCCAGCCGCACTCCGGTCCTCAACATGCAGTGTGACCAGTTCCACCCGTTCCAGGCGCTCGCCGACCTGCTCACGGTGATCGAGCAGAAGGGTGACCCGCGCAAGTTGACGTTCAACATGAGCTACGCCTACGCAGCGAGCTACCAGAAGCCGATCAGCGTCCCCCAGAGCGTGATCCTGCTCATGACGCGCTACGGCGCCAACGTCCGCCTCACCCGTCCGCCGGAGTTCAAGCTCATGCCGGACGTCGTCGCGCAGGCCGAGGCGAACGCCAAGGAGGCCCACGGATCGTTCGAGATCGTCGAAGACTTCGAAGAAGGCATGAAGGGCGCCGACGTCGTGTACGCCAAGGCATGGGGCTCGATGCTCACGACGTCGGATCATGAAGAGTCCGCCAAGATCTCGGCCAAGTACCAGGACTGGATCGTCGACCCTCGCCGCATGGAAATGGCCGATCGGGACGCCATCTACATGCACCCGCTCCCGGCCGACCGCAACATCGAGGTCGCCGACGCCGTCATCGACGGCCGATGGAGTCGCGTGTTCGACCAGGCGGAGAATCGTCTCCACGCACAGAAGGCGGTGATGGCGCTCACGATGTGAGCGCTATCGTCAGTTCGTTGGATCACTCCACGAAAGGATGAGTGAGGTGCAACACCAGTCCGTCGCCGAGTTCATGGACCATCTGGTCGCCAGGACGCCGGCACAGAACGAGTTCCATCAGGCGGCACAAGAAGTCGTCGAGTCCGTCTGGCCCGCGCTCGAACGGAACCCGGAGTATCTGGAGGCCAAGATCCTCCATCGCATGGTCGAGGCCGAGCGCATCATCATCTTCCGGGTTCCCTGGATCGATGACGGGGGCACCGTCCAGGTGAACCGGGGCTACCGCATCGAGATGAACAGCGCGATCGGACCCTACAAGGGCGGTTTGCGGTTCCATCCCACCGTCAATCTTGGCGTTCTGAAGTTCCTTGCGTTCGAGCAGGTCTTCAAGAACTCCCTCACCACGCTCCCGCTTGGCGGAGGTAAGGGCGGGTCCGACTTCGACCCGAAAGGCAAGAGCGACTGCGAAGTCATGCGCTTCTGCCAGGCATTCATGAGCGAGCTCTACCGGCACATCGGTCCCCACACCGACGTGCCGGCCGGG
>JAHEEL010000034.1 GCA_024640745.1 Actinomycetes bacterium | reverse complement strand
GGCTCGACGGGTCCTCACGCGCCCTTTGGTGGCTGCTTGCGTATTTGCGCTGATAATGGCGTTGCTCGCCATTGCCGATCCGGCCGTCGCCGCGCCGGCGGCCGGCAACCCGGATGGGACCGCTTCCGTTCCTCCCGAGGGGCAGGCCGTCGACACATCGAACCCAGACCATGTCATCGGCAACGGGACACCGCAGGGCTGTACGTCGGACGCGGTGGTTGCCGCGGTGGCCCTTGGCGGTGTGATCACGTTCGACTGCGGGCCGAACCCGATCACGATCGCGATGACTCACACGGCGAAAATCGTGAACAACACGGGTCCCGAGATCGTGATCGACGGTGGCGGGCTGGTGACGCTCAGCGGCAGAGGTGAGCGGCGAATCCTCTACATGAACACCTGCGACCCGGATCAAGTCTGGACCACGAGCCATTGCCAAAACCAGGACCACCCACGCCTCACCGTTCAGAACCTGACCTTCGTCGACGGCAACGCGAAGGGTGACGACCCGGACGGCGGCGGGGCGATCTTCGTTCGCGGCGGGCGGTTCAAGGTCGTCAACTCACGGTTCTTCCGCAATGCCTGCGACGACGCGGGCCCTGACGTCGGTGGTGCCGCCATCCGGGTTCTCAGCCAGTACGCCGGCCTTCCGGTGTACGTCGTCAACAGCACGTTCGGCGGGGCTCCGGGATACGGGAACGTGTGCTCGAATGGCGGCGGTATCAGCAGCATCGGTGTCTCCTGGACGCTGATCAACAGCTTGTTCAGCTACAACGACGCAATCGGGTGGGGGGCCAACCCGAAGCGATCGGGCACGCCGGGCGGGGGCAGTGGCGGAGCCGTCTACAACGACGGGAACACCTTCACCCTGACGCTGCTGGACACGCGCATCGAGTACAACCACGCCAACGAGGGTGGAGGAGCCATCTTCTTCGTCAGCAACGATCGAAGTGGCGACCTCATCATCAGGGACTCGGTGCTGGTCTCCAACCCGAGCGATCGGTTCGAGACGCGGGGATATCCGGGGATCTTTGTACTCGCCAACGGCGACCCCCAGGTGGAGAACTCGATCATCACCGACCTGCCGCTCGTCCCGGACGTGTGCTCGGACGGCACGTCGTGCGACTCGGTGGTGTTCCACGATGCGTCCGGCCGATGGCATGCATGGAGCGCCGTCGCATCGAACCGTCTCGAAGACGTCTTCTACTTCGGCGACCCCGGCGACGTGGCGTTTGCCGGCGACTGGGACTGCGACGGGGTCGACACGCCCGGTCTCTATCGAAGGAGCGACGGCGCCGTCTACTTGCGCAACTCCAATACGCAGGGCGTTGCCGACATCCGGTTCTTCTTCGGCAACCCCGGCGATCTTCCGCTCGCCGGCGATTTCGACGGTGACGGCTGCGACTCCCTGTCGATCTACCGACCTTCCGAAGCCAGGATCTTCGTGATCAACGAGCTCGGCTCCAACAACGCCGGCCTCGGCGCCGCCGAGTTCGACTTCTTCTTCGGCAACTCAGGCGATCAGCCGTTTGTCGGCGATTTCGACGGTGACGACGTCGACACCGTCGGACTCCACCGCGAATCAACGGGACTCGTCTACTTCCGAAACTCGCTGACGACCGGCATCGCCGACTCCCAGTTCATCTACGGAGATCCGGGGGATCTCCTGGTCGCCGGCGACTGGGACGGCGATGGGGACGACACGGTTGCGGTGTACCGACCTTCGAACGGCATCTTCTACGTGAAGCTGGACAACTCGCAGGGCAATGCCGACGCCACCATCGCCGCAGGAAGCGGCTACCGCGGTCTTGCCGCCCACGGCCGATGATGCACTAGTCGGCGATCCGGTAGGCCCCAGCCGATCCCGCCAGGATGAGGCCTTCCGACGACAAATCGCTGAGCGCGGCTTCGACCTCGACGACAGGGAAGCCCGTCTGCTGGGCGATGTCCTCGAGTCGGGACGGGCTCCGCACGAGTGCGCGCACGATGGCCCCGCGCAGCTGCCGCGACGAGCCCTCGAACCGTCCCTGTGCGGAGGGCGGAACGTACGCGGCAGGGCCGGCGCACCAGTCCTGCACCGGGCAGATCCCGCATTGAGGAGTCTTCGGCGTGCATCGTGTGGCACCGAGGTCCATCATGGCCTGGTTCCAGTCGCTCGCCGGCTCGCCGAGCGCCGTCCCGGCGGCCACGGTCAGCGCGGTGCCCTGGAGAGACTCGCCGTGCCATCGGCTCAGCACGCGCCGCAGGTTGGTGTCGATCGCCGGTACCTGCGCCCCGAAAGCAAACGAAGCGATGGCGGCTGCCGTATACGGGCCGACACCGGGGAGTTCTTCGAGCGTTTCGGGCGTGGTCGGCCAGCCATCCCGCTGCACGATCCTGGCGGCCTCGCGGAGGCGAAGGGCGCGTGAGTTGTAGCCGAGCCCAGACCAGGCGTCGAGGACATCCTGAAGTTCTGCCGACGCGAGATCTCCCGCAGCCGGGAAGGCGGTGATGAAGCGTTCGTAGAAGGGCACGACACGGGCTGCTTGAGTTTGTTGCAGCATGACTTCCGACACCAGAATGCAGTACGGATCGGCCTCTCCGCGCCATGGGAGGTCACGCTTCTGGTCGGCGTACCAGGCGAACAGCGCGGTATTGCGCGTTTCTTCCAGCGACTTCGCGGTCACGGCGCGGCGGTGGTCGAGGTCGGTGGCGCGGCGGTGGTCGTTGTGGTGGACGAGGTTGTGGTGGTGGGCGGTGCCGACCCGAGGAACAGGCCGACGGACGAGCCGTCGTCGATGCTCACGCCGGCGGCCGGATCCTGGTCGACGACCTTGCCAACGAGGTTCGGATCGCCGACTTCGATCTCTCCGACGAATACCGCTGAGAGCCCGGCGTCGGCTGCCCTCGTTTCCGCCTGGGGCTGGGTCAGCCCGAAGAAGTCCGGGACGTTGACCTTGCGCAGGATCCCGATCTTGACGCGGACTTCGGTGCCGGCATCCACGATGTCGCCGGACTTCGGATTCTGCTCGGCGACCACTCCGACGAGACCGCTGGCGGCGCTCACGTCGACCTCACCATCGTTCTCCAGCACCAGATTCGCCTCCTCGGCAAGTGCCGTCGCACTACCGAGGCTTCTCCCAACGAGGCTCGGCACCGTTGCCGGCTCTGGACCTTCCGACACGAATACGGTGATCGTGTCATCTCGTCCAACGGTTCGGCCGGCTGCCGGTTCGGTGCGCGTGGTGAATCCCGCCGCGATATCCGGCGAGTACTCCGTTTCGGTGGCAACGTTCGAGAACCCGGCCTGCGCGAGCTCGAGTTGCGCGTTCTCCGCTGACATGCCGGACACATCGGGGACTTCGACCGAGAAGGGTCCGCGAGACACGATCAGGTCCACGAGTGATCCCGCTGCGGCCGGCGTTCCGCTCGACGGGCTCTGTGAGATGACGGTTTGCTCCGGAATGTCCTCGGTGAGGGTGTACTCGACCCGGCCGACCTCAAAGCCCTGGGCCTCGATGAGCGCGCGGGCGACCTCTTCGGTCTCTCCCTCGACCTGGGGGATCGTGAACTGTTCGACGCCGGCTGACTCGAACACGGTGACGAACGATCCGCGCTCAACCTCGGTCCCGGCGGGCGGGTCGGTTCGAATCACGACGCCCTCCGGCACGGTGTCGCTGTTCTCGAGGCGGCTCGTGACCTTGAGATCCAGGTCTTGCAGTGTCTGGAACGCAGTCTCGGCAGGGATCAACTCGAGGTTGGGAACGACCACGAGGTCGCCGTCGCCCCCGCCTCCGGTGAGGAGTCGGAACAGAATCACGACGCTCACGGCCAGCAGCGCGAGCAGCGCAACGACTGCGGCGACGTAGGTGCCTTGCCCGGTCGTACGGGCCTCGGTCTCGTACGCCACGACCCTCGCCGTCTCATCTGGCGGCACCGTCGCCGGCGGCGGCACCATCGTTGTGGCCGCAGCCGCCGCGGCGGCACCGACGACCGCAGGCTGACGGCCGGACAGGAAGAGAAGGAGATCCGACCTCATGGCCGCGGCGGTCGGATACCGTTTGTCGGGGTCCTTCGCAATGGCAGTCTCGTCGATCACGGAGAGGTCGGCCGGCACGTCGGTGTTGATCTGGTTCGGTGGCGCTGCGTACTCGGAGACGTGCTGGTAGGCAACGGCGACAGGGCTTTCACCGGTGAACGGGGGCTGCGCGGTGAGCATCTCGTAGAGCACGACACCAAGCGAGTAGACGTCGGATCGGCCGTCGGCGGGGAGCCCCTGTGCCTGTTCCGGGCTGAAGTAGGTCGCCGTGCCTATCACGGCCCCGGTGCGCGTCAGCTCCTCCGAATCGTCCAGCGCGCGGGCGATCCCGAAATCGGTCACCTTCACCGCACCGTTGTCGGTGATCAAGATATTGCCGGGTTTGATGTCGCGGTGTATCACACCGGCCTGGTGGGCGACGGTGAGTGCGGCGGCCGCTTCGGCTGCGATCTCTGCAGCGCGTCGGGGGAGGAGCGCGCCGTCGGCCTTCAAGATCTCGCGGAGCGTCCGGCCCTCGATCAACTCCATGACCATGTAGTAGGTCGAGTCCTCCTGACCCCAGTCGTAGATGGCCACGATGTTGGGATGGCTGAGGTTCGCAGCGGCCTGCGCCTCGCGTTTGAAGCGGGTGACGAACGCCTGATCGGAGGCGAAGTTGACATGGAGGATCTTGACGGCGACCCGCCGGTTGAGAAGGGTGTCTTCGGCCTCGTAGACATCGGCCATCCCGCCCCTTGCAAGGTGGGAGACGATGCGATACCGATCTGAGAGAAGGCGATCCTGCATGTCGAAAAGAGATGGTACAGACGGGGTGGCGTATGGGGCGCGGATCCACAGTGGCCAAGACGCTGGGCCAGAGACACCAGACGAGAGACTGAGTCCACCGTCTCATGTCTCGTGTCTCGTGTCTACTTCAGATACGCCTCGAACAGGGTTGCGGCTATGGGGGCGGCAATCGAGCCGCCCGAAGCCGTCTCACCGGCCGGGCCTCCGTCTTCGAGCACGATGGCAACGGCGATCTGGCGCTCTCCCGGCTCCGGGTCGACCGGTGCGAAGCCGACGAACCAAACGTCGGGTGCGGCGCCGGTCACCTGGGCGGTGCCCGTCTTCCCGGCGGCGCGGACTCCGGGTACCGCGGCGTTGCGCCCGGTTCCAGATATCACTGCCTGCTCCATGAGGTCGGTCAGCACCGCTGCTGTGGCCGGGCTCTCCGCGCGACGCCACAACTCAGGTTCGGTCGTCGATTCGATCCTCCCCTCGTGGGTGAACACATCGGCGACGACGTACGGAACCATGATGTTCCCGCCGTTGGCGATCGCTGCCGCCACGACGCCCATCTGCATCGGGGTCGCCCGTACGTCTCGCTGGCCAAGGGCGTTCTGGGCGGTGGCCGGCGGGTCATCTGCGAACTCGGTCGGATCGGGAAACGCAGAGGCCAACACCGGGAGGTCGTACGGGATCTCCTGGTTGAAACCGAACGCATCTGCGGTCTCGGCAAGCACCTCACCACCGACGAGCATGCCGAGCGCCGCAAACGTGGTGTTGCACGACCGCACGAACGCCTCGGCCAGCGAGACCGTACTTCCGTCGACGCACACGTCGTCGTCGTAGTTCTGGATCGTCGCGGTCGTTCCCGGGAGTTCCAGTTCGATCGGATCGTCAAACACGGTGGACGGGCCGGCGATACCCGTCTCGAGCGCGGCTGCTGCGGTGATGATCTTGAAGCTCGATCCGGGCGGATAGGTCGTTCCGATGGTCCGATGCAGCAGTGGTTGAGAGGGATCCTCGTCGAGTTGCTGGCCTGCAAGCCCAGCGTCGGGCCCGACCAGCACGTTTGGGTCGAATCCGGGGGTCGAGACCGAAGCGAGGACTGCGCCGGTGGTCGGATCGAGGGCGATGATCGATCCTCGTTCCCCGTTGAGGGCCTCGGCCGCCGTCCGCTGCAGTCCCTCATCGATGGTGAGCCGCAGACCTCGTGGGCGCGGATCACCACCAAGAACGGCGTTGAGCAGTCCTGAGATGGTGGAATCGCGGTGAGAAACGAGGTCGGCCTCGCGGGTCCGTTCGAGGCCGCGTGATCCGAACAGCACCGATACGTAGCCGACGGTGTGGGCGTTGAGCGCGTCCTGCGGGTAGGCGCGTGTGAAGGTCTGTGGATCGAGCGGGTTCGGATCCGAACGGGCCACGACCGCGGCGTCGGCGGTCACGATCGCCCCGCGTTCCCGCCCGACGCGCCACGTTACGAGACGCGGATTGCGCGGATCGTCGCGGTAGCCGGGGCCCGCGACCGCCTGGATCCACACCGTCGCTGCCACGAGCACGGCGAACCCGAAGATGATCGCCCACGCCGTCCTGCGGAGGGGGGCGTTCACGTTCGCTCCTCGTGCGAGATTCGGCCGAGAAGCGCCGCGATCATGGCCGAAGCGAGCAGCGACGATCCACCGTACGACATGAACGGGAGGGTGATCCCGGTGATCGGGAAGAGGCGGACGATGCCGGCGATGATCAGGAACGTCTGGAGCCCGAGGAGGATGGTCAGCCCGGCCGCCAGGTACTTGCGGAACCGATCCCTGGACCGCAGCGCGATCCCGAATCCAATGGCCACGAGAAACGCGTACCCCACGATGACCGCGATCGATCCGGCGAGACCCAGTTCTTCGCCGATGGCGGCGAACACGAAGTCGGTGGCCGCTGCAGGTATGAGGTCGGGTCGGCCGAGTCCGAGTCCGGAGCCCGTGAGACTCCCGCTGCCCATGGCGAACAGCCCCTGTGCAGTCTGGTAGCCGGAGCCGGCATAGTCGGCAAAGGGGTTGAGCCAGGCCTCGATGCGAACCTGGACGTGGGAGAACATGGCGAATGCCGTGAGGCCTGCCACGGTCACGAGCGCCAGGCCCATGCCGAGGTAGAAGCCGCGGCCGGTTGCGACATAGAGCATGCCGACGAACAGTCCGAAGAGGAGGAGCGATGCCCCGAGATCTCGCTGGTACACGAGCACGATGAACGCAACGCCTGCAGCGACGATGATGGGGCCGAGGTGACGCGGCTCCGGGATGCGGAACGGCCCGACTTTGCGGGACACCGTCGACATCGCCTCCGAACGGTCGGCGAGGTACGAGGCGAGGAAGACCGTGAGGAAGACCTTGGCCACTTCGCCCGGCTGGAACGACAAATCGCGAGCCGCAAACGGAAGGTCGATCCTCACCCAGAGGCGCGACCCGTTGACGACGGCGCCGTGCATGGGCCACGACTCCGGGAGGAGTGGCAGCATCAGCAGGACCATTGCCGCGGCAAGGAACAGGTATCGGTATCGGCGGAGCACGGCGACGCCGGACGAGCGGAGCAGCCAGACGATGGCCGCCCCTGCGGCACCGGCGAACACGAGCCACCAGCGCTGCAGTGCGGCCAGTTCAGGGTCGATGCGGAACACCTCGATCGTGCCGAGCGCCGTCAAGAAAGCCGCAATCGGGAGGATCATCGTGTTTGCGTTGGGCGCCCAGAGACGGAAGGCGACATGGAGCGCTCCGAAGGCGAGGGCAAACGAGACGAAGGTGAGAGCGACTTCCGAATCGAGCCAGACCCCGCCGGCGAACTGGACCATTGCGACCCCCACCGACGCCAGGACCGTCGCAGCGAGGATGAACACCGCCTCGGTGTTGCGCGTCATGACCGGGCGTCGACGACGGCCACTGTGATGTTGTCGATTCCGCCGGCGGCGTTGGCGGCTTCGATGAGACTCCAAACGGTGGCTTCGACGTCGCTCGTCTCCTCGACGATTGCGGCGATCTCTGGATCCGAGAGCATCGAGGTCAGGCCATCGGAGCAGAAGAGCACCCGGTCGCCCGAGTTGAGCTTCAAATGGTCGGTGTCGACGCTGACGGGTCCGAGGCCGAGGGAACGTGTCAGGAAGTGTCGCTGGGGGTGGGTATGAACGTCCTCGTCCTTGAGGTGTCCGAGGGCAACGAGCTCCGCCACCACGGTGTGGTCGGCCGTGATCTGCGTGAGTTCCCCGTCTCGGAACAAGTAGCAGCGGCTGTCTCCGACGTGGGCTACGTCGACCGTCTCGTCTTCGTTGAAGCGGCCGAGCGTCATAGTGGTACCCATGCCGGCCAGGTCCTGATCCTCATGCACACGTTCGAGGATCGCGGCATTGGCGGCGAGCACGCGGTCATCCACCTCGATGTCGTCGCCCGGCGGGCGTTTGGTCACTGCAGCGACGGCCAACTCGCTTGCGATGTTGCCTGCGACGTGGCCGCCCATGCCGTCGGCCACTCCGGCGAGAACCGGGCCTTCTCCCGCACCTGAGCTTTCCGGAAACACGGCGTCTTCGTTACGTTCGCGGATCCGACCCTGGTGGGTCCCGGTCGCCCAGACGTATCTCATCTCACCTCGAGGATGGTCTTGCCGATCTGTACGGTATCGCCCTGGCCGGCGGGAGTCGGAGCGGTGATCCGTCGGCCGTTCACGTAGGTCCCGTTGGTGCTTCCGAGGTCGTGCACGAGGGTGCTTGCGTCGTGACTCTCAACCCTCGCATGGAGTTCGGAAGCGTAGGGGTCGTCAATGACTACGTCCGCGTCGGGGCTCCGCCCGATCGTGTGGCCCGACGGGCGTAGGCGCACCGTGGTGCCCCGCTTTGCGTCACCGCGCAGCACCACGAGCTCGCGACCTCCCTTCGTGCGCCGGAGCGAAGGCCCGGTGCCGATGTGGCTTCTGATTGCCAGGGCGGCCTGCCACAAGAACAGGAAGATGAGGATGAGGAACAAGATCTTGAGCGCGTTGAGGATCAGTGCAGGCATCGCTCGCTCACAATCGTCGGAACACGAATTCGATATCGCCCATCATCACCGTATCTCCGGGAACGAGTGGGTGCGGTTCGGTACCGATACGCTCGCCGTTGACATACGTGCCGTTTGCTGAGGAGAGATCTGCGATGGTCGTATCTTGGTCGGTTCGCGCAATGATCGCTTGGCGGCGGGAGACTTCGGGGATCGATATAACGATGTCGGCGTCGATGGCACGCCCGACGATCGACCGATTGTCGCCGATCTCGAGCGCCAACGGGGGGGATGCGGAGATCAGCTGGCCCCAGGGCTCGACCGGTCCCGGCTCGGTCGATCCCGAGCAGTCTGCGAGCCCTCTGGGCACGGCGGGATCTCTGATGACCTCGACCGAGAGTGGACCGTTGACGCGCAGCGAGTTCTCGACGGCGTAGGCCTCGATGGCCCCGGCGAGTTCCCGGCCGAGTTCGTCGATGTCGATTGACCTCGGGAGGTCGGCGGGGTTGATGTGCATCGACCAGTCGTTGGGGATCTCGAGCCCGGCATTCCCTTGCGTGGCGACGAAGTCAGCCTGGCGAAGCAGGCGGTCGGCCATGTCGACGGGGTGCATCTTGCCCCTGAAGACGGCGGCGGTCGCGCCATCAACGAGGCGTTCGAGGCGGCGCTCCATCTCTCGGGCGATTCGCATACGTCGATTGTATGGGTCCAAACGAGTTCGGTGACCCATGCCGCACCGGGCGTGGTTCCCTGAGAGGTACTCATGACCCGTGGTAGCCTTTCGCTCCCGCGGGCGAGTGGCGGAAATGGCAGACGCGCAGGTTTCAGGTATCTGTGAGGTAACACTCGTGGGGGTTCAAGTCCCCCCTCGCCCACAGCTATGGCGTATCCCTCCTACGCGCCGGTCCGTCAGCAGCGCAGAAGACGTTGGCTGCTGGGGATTCTGATCGCGCTGATCATCGTTTCGATCGTTGTCTTCGCCGTGCGGCGGCGCAGCGACGCGCGCGGCGTCGCCGACTATCTGGCGGTGGCTCAGGAGGTTGCGGCCGACCAGGCCGTCGAGGCAGACGCACTGGAGACGATGCTGGTGACGATCACGGACATCCAGCGCCCCGAGGTGATGCGAAGTCTCGAGGAGCTCCGCCTCGGCTCCGAGGAGGCAGCGGAGAAGCTCGCCGGCGCGAGTGTGCCGACGGCGGCGGGTGAGGCGCACGGCTATCTCGTCGCGGCCGTGAAGTCGTGGGGCAGCGCGCTTGGCATCCTCGACGACGCGATCATCCTGATTCTCGACGAGCCGGGCGAAGCCGGCGGCACCGACCGGCTTCGTGACTCGTTCGACTACCTGAGGATCGGAGATCTGGCCTACTCGCAGTTTCTGGAGGCGGTCGAGGGCCTCGACGACTCCATTCCAGTCGGGGACATCGAGGTGGTGGCGTTCACCGGGGAAGATCGGGCCATGGAGTACGACGCCGACATCGTCACGCTTCGATTGACATCGGTCTACAAGCTGGGCGAGCTACACGATGTTTCGGTGACGGCCATCACGGAACCGGAGCCGCTGGGCGAGCGCAACAACGTCCCGGTGGTCCCGCACAGCGACCGTTTCGTCGTTCAAGCCGTTGTGGCGAACCAGGGGAACGAGCCGGAGCAGCAGGTCAGTGTTGACCTTCAGCTCATCCCAACCGGTGGAGCGGAGCCTCAAGTGTCGGTGAAGCAAACGGTGGCCAACCTGGCCCCCGGTCAGGCGAAGACCTTGGTCTTCGATACGCTCGAGCTCACGCCCGGCGGCTTGTATGAGTTGATCGTCAGCACCGGAGTTGACAAGGATGACGACCCCGAGAACGATGCATGGCGCATGGTGTTCTACCGAAATGACAACGCGTGAGCGATTGGCTCGTCGTAGCGATCGTTTTCCTGGTTGTCGTGCTCGCGGTATGGCAGACATACCAGCTCCAGCAGATCCGAAAGAAGGTGGACGCCGTCCCGAGGGACGGCAACGTCTTCGCCCTCATCGACTCGACAACTGGGCGTCTCGGCCGCGCTGAGGCGGGGCTGGCCGTGTTGGATCAACGGGTGCAGGACATCGAAGCGCGCCTGCCGTACGCCATCACGCGCACGGCGGTGGTCACCTACGACGCATTCCGCAACATCGCCGGCCAACTGTCGCGGTCGATCGCGTTGTTGAGTGAGTCCGGCGACGGCGTCGTCCTGTCGATCCTCGTGTCCCGGGAGGAGACCCTCTTCTTCACGAAGGAGATCCGCGGCGGGGTAGGAAGCGAGCCGTTGTCCCCGGAAGAGGACGAGGCAGTGACCCGCGCGATGGGCCGGTAGCATCCGCCCATGATCGACGTTGGAATCCTCCGCGAACGCCCGGACGACCTCGCTGCAGCGCTGCGCCGCAGGGGGGTCGAGCTCGATGTTGCCGCGCTTGCGCAGATCGACGCCGACCGTCGCACGGTACGCGCCGAAGCCGAGGAGATGCGCTCTCAGCAGCGCGATATCGGCAAATCGATCGCCGCGCTGAGCGGGGAAGAGAAGGCGGCGGCGATCGCAGCAGCCGGTGAGCTGTCCGAGCGCTACAAGGCGCAGATTGCCGAGGCCGACGAACTCGATGCGGCCTTCATGGAGCAGTGGGTCACGGTGCCCAACCTCGCCGACGATACGGCCGCAGATGGTTTCGACGAGGAGGACAGCGTCGAGATCACGCGTTGGGGTGAAGCACCCGAGTTCGACTTCGCCGTCAAGGACCACGTCGACATTGGCGACGCCCTCGGCGTGATCGACATCGAACGAGCGACGAAGATCTCGGGAAGCCGGTTCGGCATGCTCAAGGGGAAGCTGGCGTTGCTCGAGCTGGCCCTCGTTCGCTGGTCGATGGATGTCCTGTCGACGCACGGGTTCACGCCGGTCTTGCCGCCGATCCTTGTGCGAGAGCAGGCGTTGTTCGGCACCGGCTTCTTCCCGGCGGACCGGGAACAGGTGTACTCGGTCGAAGAAGATGAACTCTTCCTCGTCGGCACCTCGGAGGTTCCTCTGGCTGCCATGCACGGTGACGAGATCTTCGATCCCGACGAGCTACCGCTGCGCTACGCGGGATTCTCGACGTGCTTTCGGGTCGAGGCGGGTACGTATGGGAAGGACACCCGGGGCATCTTTCGGGTCCACCAGTTCGACAAGGTAGAGATGTTCTCGTTCGTCGATCCGGACCAGTCCCGATCGGAGCACGACTTCCTGCTCGCGCGTGAGGAGGAGCTGGTCCGGGCGCTCGAGATCCCCTACCGCGTTGTGAACGTGGCGGCGGGAGACCTCGGTGCCTCGGCCGCCAAGAAGTACGACATCGAGGCGTGGTTCCCCGGGCAGGAGCGCTATCGCGAGATCACGTCGACGTCGAACACGACCGACTACCAATCGAGGAGACTCAAGATTCGTTTCAAGGACGAGGAGGGCCGGAACCGCCTCGTGCATACCCTGAACGGCACGGCCGTCACCGGGAGAGCGGTCATCGCCCTCGTCGAGAACCACCAGCAACCCGACGGTTCGATCCGAATCCCCGAGGCTCTCCGCCCCTATACCGGCTTCGATGTCATCGAGTAGGGCGGGCGCAACCGCCGGGTGGCAACGGTGAGCAACGGCGCAGTCTTCTCCGACATCGCCGGGCGATACGACCGGCTCAACGCGGTCCTCTCACTCGGACGGGACCAGGCCTGGCGGCGAACCGCGATCGATCGGCTCCCCGACGGGCGGATCCTCGATCTCGGCGCCGGGACCGGGGCGGCGAACGAGGTGTTTGGAGATCGCGACGTGGTGGCGCTCGATCCGTCGTCTGAGATGCTCGCGCTCGACGATGCCCCCCATCGATTGGTCGCCGTCGGCGAGGCGCTGCCGTTCACCGACCGATCGTTCGATGCGGTGTTCTCCGCCTACGTCTTCAGGAATCTGGATTCCGTCGATGCCACGCTTCACGAGATCCACCGCGTGTTGCGTCCGGGGGGCATGGCGGGGGTGATCGATCTGGGTCGGCCGCGGGGTTCGTTTGCCGCATCGGTGCACCGTGCCGGGACGTCCGTGGTGCTTCCCCTTGCCGGGATGACGATCGGTGCCCGCGAGGAGTATGCCTATCTCCATCGATCGCTCGACAAGCACCCGCCTCCCGAGGAGTTGCTGGCTTCATCACCGCTGCGCTTGGTCGATACGTGGCGTCTCGGACCGATGGGGTTTGTGTGGGGTGCGCTGCTGGCAAAGGCCTGATTCGCCTGCGCCTGCTGGTCCGGGGCGGTTGCCGTGCACCCGCCGTCGAACGGCGGCATCCGGCGCGTTCCGGGGCGTCGACTCCGGTCGGGCGATCCCGGAGCACCCGGGACGACCCGCTTAGGGCTGCTTCCTTCCGGACCTGACCCGATTCACGGTGTCCCGCCGCTGCAGGACCCAACCTTCAACATCGACGATTCCCGGCGCTCGACCCGAACACCAACCGCCCTCGGGCGGGGATTCAGCCTCGCATGAAGAGGGTTTCGAGGAGAGGGCACCCCTAGCGCCCCGCCTAGCACGGTAGGGGGATGGTAGCCCCGGGATCGCGATGATCGTCAGGCGATCTGCTCGACCACGAAACGCGCCGATCGGTTGCGTGCCTGTGCGCCGACGAGCGTGGGGGCTGATGCGAACCCGTGGGCCGCGCCGGCGGCTACGGAGAGGTCGGTGGCGTTCCCCGCGGCCGTCCATCGGGTGGCCATCAGCAGCGTGTCGTCGAGCAGCGGGTCGAGCGTTCCGACGATGAACAATGCCGGTGCCAGATCATGCAGGTCTGCGTACAGTGGGGAGACGTCCGGGTCGGTGAGGTCTGCCTCCTGCGCATAGGCCTTGGCGAACCAGCGGCAGAGTTCGGTGTTCATGACGAGCATCCGATCGCCCCAGTTTCTGGCGCTTGGGGTGAGTGATAGATCGAAGAACCCATACATCAGGCTTGCGCCGGCGAATCCGGAGTATCCGTGGCGGTCGCGCATCCGCAGCATCGTGGTGACGGCGAGGTGGGCGCCGGCCGACGACCCACCGAGCACGATCCGGTCGGTTCCGAACGCGGGAGCACCGTTCTCGACGATCCACCGGGCGGCTGTCTCGGAGTCGTCCGCGGCCGCCGGGTAGGGATGCTCCGGGGCAAGGCGGTAGTCGACGGAGACGACGGCGACTCCGGCGGTGTCGGCGAGGCTCTCGAGGCGGCCGTCCTGGTAGTCGGCGGCGCCCATCGCCCAACCGCCGCCGTGGAAATGGAGGTAGATGCCGTCGACGCGATCCGGTGTGAACACTCGGATGCCGAGCGGTCCGTCCGGACCGGGGATGGTGCGGTCGACGGCGTTGGGCGAGCGCTCGACCGGCCCGAAGAGGCCGCGCCCCCTCCGACGAGCCTCACGGAGCGGCTCGATCCCGACTTCGATCGGATTCGGGAGGTTCTCGGAGAGCCGTTCGAGTTGGACGTTCAGCGCAAGGGTCTCGGCGTCGGCGTTGACGAGATCGAAGCGGTCCGGATCAAGGTGCATGGAGCGACACTACTCAGTGCGAAGCAGGAGGAAGTGTGAGGATCACCGATCGCGGAGGGAGTGGGATTTGAACCTTCTCCACTTACCGAAGCCGTGCCGTGAGCGACGAGACACGACAGCGGTGGAGAACACGAGGTTTGGGGAGCCGTTGATTCCCGGCACGAGGTCGAGGCCGGATAGGGCT
>JAHEEL010000193.1 GCA_024640745.1 Actinomycetes bacterium | reverse complement strand
GTCTCCGACCACCGTTTGCTGGAAGTGATCGATACCTGCGTCGGCGAGCCGTTCCCCGATCCGGGTTGCGTTCGAGTTCACGATCTGCCCGAGGAGCAGCTCCGTGCCGACGGCGAGCACCTCGACAATCATGCTGGACCCCGCACCACGCCGTCGAGGTCCGTGCCGTATCCCCCGACGATCTCCGCGGTGAGCCACTCCCCCGGGCTGCCACGGTCGAGCAGGATCACGCCGTCGATCTCCGGGGCTTCCCGATAGGAGCGGGCGACCGGCTGACCATCCTCGACCTGGTCGACGACCACCGTCACAGTTCTGCCGATCTGGTCGATCGAACGGCCGGTCGTGACCTCGTCCTGGATGCTCTGGAGGTGCCGGAGCCGTTCCTGTTTCACATCCTCCGGGATCTGATGGTTCATGCCGGCGGCCACCGTGCCTTCCTCCGGTGAGTACGGGAAGAACCCCGCCCAATCCAGCCTCGCATCGGCCAGGAACTCGGCGAGGCCGTCGATGTCGTCGTCCGTCTCGCCCGGGAACCCGACGATGAACGATGAGCGCAGCGCCGCCTCGGAGGACGCCTTCCTGATTCGCTCGATGAGGGCGCGGTGTCGGTCGCCCGAGCCCGGCCGCTTCATGGCCCGCAGCAGATCGACCGACGTGTGCTGGAGCGAGAGGTCGAAGTAGTCGGCGATGATTGGATTCTCGGCCATCTCGTCGATGAGCTCCGGCCGGATCTCACGCGGGTAGAGGTAGTAGAGGCGGAGGCGGCGCAGACCCTCGACGGTTGCCACCATCCGAAGCAGGTCGACGATTCCGGCGCCTCCCGTGTCTCGTCCGAAGGCTGCCAGATCCTGTGCAACGAGACCGATCTCGCGAACGCCCGCCTCGACCAATTCAGCGATCTCGTCGCGGATATTCTGCGGGTTGCGGGAACGTTGCTTGCCGCGGAACTGCGGAATCGCGCAGAACGTGCAGAGCTTGTCGCAGCCCTCAGCCGCTTTCACGTACGCATACGGCGTGGTTGGCGTCGGCCGGCGCGTCTCGTAGAGGATGTCCATATGCGATCGGCGAGCGGACCCGATCGTGATCGGTGTCCACCGCGTCAGCGCATCGAGGCGATCGACGAGTTCCGGGTATCGGTCGAGTCCAATGACGGCGTCGGCCTCCGGCAGGGCATCGGCAAGCTCATGTTCGTAGCGCTGCGCCATGCACCCGATGACGACAAGGCTCGCGTCGTCGCGCTTCTCCCCGGCGAGTTCAAGGATCGTGTCCACCGACTCGCGCCGCGCCGGTTCGATGAAGCCGCAGGTGTTGACCATCACCACGTCGGCCGTGTCCGGGGAAGGTGCTTCGGCATAGCCGGCGGACGTCAACATGCCGGTCACTTTGTCGGAGTCGACCTGGTTCTTCGCGCATCCGAGCGTCGTCAGCCAGACCGTGGGTGCCGTGGGACTCATCGAACGTGAGCGTACCGTTGCACCGTTCGGTGCGACTACGCCAGCGCGCGATAGGCGCCGCGAAAGTAGATGAGCGGGTCCGTGAGGTCGGAGACCGCGACCCGGTCGATCGTCGCCGAAACGAGCAGCGAGTATCCGTGCTCGATCGCCTCGACGCCGCTGCAGAATGCCCGATCTTCAACCGCGTTGATGGCGGGCCCCCACTCGGTCTCAGTCGCTGCAATCCCGGTGAACGGACCGCCGGGACTCGGCCGACGCCCCGCGAACACTTCGGAGAGGACGCGATGCTCCCGGCTGAGCACATGAACAATGAACCGATCGGTGCGACCGATGACATCCGAGACATCCGCCGTCGGGCCGAGCATGAAGTGAACGCTTCCGGGGTCGCCCTCGGCGAGCATCAGCGATGACACCGTGAGACCCGCCCACCCCTCGCCGTCGCCGGCGGTGACGATCGTGACCGGGGCAGCCAGGCGGCCGCGCATCCGGCGGATCGGGTCGCGGTCGGCTTCCGCAGCCAGAAATGGGTGCTGTCCCTCGTGGATCTCGCCGGTCATGCGCTCATCCTATCCGAACGCCAGACGAGCAGCCGCAACCACCGCAGCAACCACGAGCACCCATCGAATCCAAGCGGCGCCTTTGAGAACGGCGAGTCTCGATCCCGCCCACGCTCCCGACATCTGGCCGATCGACAGGACCGCGCCGACGGCGAGATCGACCTGTGAAGCCCTCGCGAAGAGGAGAATGGCGATCGGCGAATACGCCGCAATCAGCACCACCTTGGCTGCGTTGCCATTCACCAGGTTCATGCCGGCGCCCAACACCAGCGCGGCGAGCAGGATGAATCCGACGCCGGCCTGCACGAATCCGCCGTAGAAGCCGATGCCGAGGAACACGATCGACCGCCAGGGTTCGCGCAGAGCCGCCTCACGCTCGTTGAGCCATCGCTCCGAACGGAGCCCCACCGACACGGCGATGAGCAACAGAACGCCGGCGAACACGTACTCGAGCACATCGGGCGCCGTCACGGTAGAGAGCCATGCCCCGGCAGCTGCTCCAACGACGGTTGGAACGATCAGCACGCCGAGGCGCCGCCACGGAATCGCCGCTCCTTTCTGGTACCCGGCGATCGCCGTCATGTTCGCGAGGAAGATCGCAATGCGGTTGGTTCCGTTCGCCGTGCTGATCCCGACCATCTCCGTGAGGATCGGGATCGTGATCGCCGATCCGCCTCCGGCGAGCGCGTTGATGAATCCGGCTGCGGCACCACCGACGATCAGGAACAACCCCTCGAGCAGGGTCATGCGTTCGATGCAGTCGGCATGGAGCCGGAGGCTACCGCCGCTCGATACGGGCGGACTGCCACCCGTAGATGGAACTGAGCAGGGCGATCCCGTCTGCAGCCTCGAGGTCTTCCACCCGCACGACCTCCACGGCCAGCTCGCCCTCGTCGATCAAGACCTGCCGGAGGATCCCGGGAAGGCAACCCGAGGCAAGCGGTGGCGTGATCCACGTCCCACCGCACATCACCGCAACGTTGCGATCGGTCGCTTCCGTCAGCTCTCCCCGCTCGTTCACGAGCAGCACGTCGTCGACGCCCTCGTGCAATGCCCGGCGTTCCCAATACGGACGGCGTGCCGTCGTCTTGTGGAACCGGTAGATGCTCGTCGATGTGATCGGCTTCGAGCTGATCGCGCAGAGCACGTATTCGTCGTCCGGATTCGGCCACCACCGGGCCGGGCCCAGCTCGGCGGGGTCGACCGAGACCCTCACGTCGCCGCGTCGATCCAGCTCGAGTCGAACACGGTGGGCACCGCTCATGTCGGCCACCTCGCGCTCGAGCGACGCGCGAATCACGGTCTCGTCGTAGCGGAACCCGAAGTACCCGGCCGAACCGGCAAGTCGTTCGAGGTGCCGGTCGAGCCACCAGAAGCCGTGATCGTCCTCCCAACGCACCGTCTCGTAGAGCGAGGTCTCGGGCCGCCGCTGCACGAGGACGCGCGTCTTCGCCAGGGCTTCCTCATACTCGCCCTCGGCAACCGACTCGGCGGTGATCCCCGCCCCGACGCCGTACTCACCGACACCTTCCTCGGCATCGACGGTGACGGTACGAATGGCGACGCTGAAGCTCGCATCGGGGCGGCGTCCGTCCGACGGTGCAATGAACCCGATCGCACCGGCATAGACCCCGCGAGGCCGGCTTTCGAGCGTCGCGATGGTCTGCATCGCGAACAGCTTCGGGTCACCGGTCACGGCGGCCGACGGGAAGAGGGCACGGAATACGTCAACCACCGTGACGTCCGGATCGAGCGGGGTGGACATCTCCGACGCCAGCTGCCACACCGTCTCGAGGCGTTCGAGACCCATCAGCTCGCTGATGTGAATCGGATCACCGTTGCCGATCTCCACGAGCTCCTCGAGGATTCGGTCCACAATGCGCTCGTGCTCGATCCTGTCCTTCTTCGATGCTGCAAGACGAGCGGCGTTCGCTTCGTCCTCCTTCGACCAACGACCGCGTGGAAAGGTCCCCTTCGTCGGGCGAACAGTGACGGTGGGCCCGTCGATGCCGAAGAACCGCTCGGGCGATGCGCTCAGGATGCGATACCGCCCGAGATCGAGGAATGCTCCGTTGCCACCGCGTTGGGCGAGGACCAGATCACGGTAGA
>JAHEEL010000033.1 GCA_024640745.1 Actinomycetes bacterium | reverse complement strand
GCGGTGCGCGATGAGGTCGAAGCCGAGCGCGCCAGGTTCGCGAGGCCGCGGCTAGACGAGAGACGCTAGACCCGAGACGCTAGACCCGAGACGCTAGACCCGAGACGTCAGGCCCGAGACGTCAGACCGTGTCTCGTGTCTCGTGTCTATTCGGCCTTGGGAGTCCGCCCCATCAGGATTGCGATCGCTTCGGGCACCGAAGCGCCTTCGTAGAGAACCCGCCCCACCTGTTCGGCGATGGGCATCTCAATGCCGTGGAGGTCGGCGAGGGCCAAGACCCCCTCGGTCGACTTGACGCCCTCGGCGACCATGTTCATCTCGGAGACGATTTCGTCAATGGTCTTCCCGAGCCCGAGGCCAAGCCCAACGCGGTGGTTGCGGCTCTCCGTCGACATACACGTTGCGATGAGGTCGCCCATGCCCGCCAAACCGGCGAACGTCGTGGCACTCCCTCCCATCGCCACACCGAGCCGCGACATCTCCACGAGTGCGCGTGTCATCAGCATCGACACGGTGTTGAGGCCGAAACCAAGCCCTTCCGCCATCCCCGCTGCAAGGGCCATGACGTTCTTCAATGCGCCGGCGCTCTCGGCACCCACAACGTCGGCATTGGTATAGACACGGAATCGGGGACCCATGAACAACAGTTGCAGCTCAGTCGCGGTCTCGGCGTTCTCCATGGCGATGACCGTGGCAGCGGGCTGTCCCGCCATGATCTCCCGGGCTAGGTTGGGTCCGGTGAGCGCTCCGATGTGCGACCGATCGTGGTCGGGGAGCACGTCGTAGGTGACTTCGGTCATCCTCATGAGCGTGGGCTGCTCGATGCCCTTGGTCAGCGAGAGAATCGGCGTCTCCGGAGCGAGCAGCGGCGCCGCCTCGGTGAGGACTGCCCGGTAGCCGTGCGACGGGACTCCCATCACGACGACGTCTACACCATCGACGGCCGCGTCGATGCTCGACGTTGCCTTCAGCGTATCGGGGAGATCGAAACCGGGGAGGTAGTCCGGATTGGCGCCGCCGTTGACGCGTTCGGCCACGTCGGCCCGGCGCGCCCACAACACGGTTTCCGTGCGCGGGGCGAGCATCGCCGCCACCGTTGTTCCCCACGATCCAGCTCCGACCACTGCGACCTTCATTGCCCCTCCTCTCGCTGCTACAGCGTACGTCATCGTGTCGCCGACGCGCGGGTGCTTGATTTCGGCTGCGCGTCCAGCGACGCTGCAGGCAACACATACGCCGCGAGAGCGAGGCCCCTTGACGTCCAACAATTACGTCCTCGATACGTGTGTCCTGCTCGCCGATCCGCACGCCCCGCTCCGATTCGATGAACACCATGTGGTGCTGCCGCTTGTCGTGGTCGAGGAACTCGACCGGCAGAAGACCCGCATGGACGAAGTGGGCGCCAACGCCCGGGCGGCGATCCGGTTGCTCGAAGATCTGGGGGCCTCGAAGGCGGGTGGGTTGGCCGCTCCGACGGCGCTCCCCACCGGGGGACATCTACGGCTCGAGCTGAACGGCATCACGTCGAGCCGTCTACCGGAGTTCCTCGATCCGACCACGTCCGACCACCGGATCCTCGCAACCTGTCTGAACCTCGTCGACGACGGTGCACCGACGATCCTCGTCACCAAGGATGCGGCGCTGCGCATCAAAGGCGCCCAACTCGGGGTCACCGTCGAGGACTACCGGGGCGACACCGTTCAGGTCGATGAGTCCTACCGGGGCGTGGCCGAGATCGACGTTCCCGGAACCACGGTCGACGAGCTCTTCGCCGGCGGGAAGGTCACTCTCGACGCAGGTGATCTCGTCGTGAACCAGTTCGTGATTCTGCACGGTCCGGGATCACAGTCGGGCCTGGGCAGGGTGGTCGACGACGGACACCGGGCGACGATCACCAGGGTTTCCGGGAGTCGACGTGTGTTCGGCGTCGAATCCAAGAACATGCGACAGGCCTTCGCTCTGGACCTGCTCATGGATCCCGATGTGGCCGCAGTCTCGGTGATGGGAATGGCCGGAACCGGCAAGACGTACTTGGCGCTTGCAGCTGCCCTCGAACAAGCGCTCGAATTGGGGCGCTATCGCCGAGTCTCGGTCTACCGGCCGCTCGTCGCCGTGGGCCGCCAGGAGGTCGGGTTTCTCCCGGGAGACCTGACGGACAAGCTGGAGCCATGGATGGCTGCTGTGCATGACAACCTGTACGCGCTGTTTGCAGCCGCCGAGGGATCGCCTCGAGATGCGGTGGACGAGCTCTTCGAGCGGGACATCCTCGAGATGGCCGCCGTCACCTACCTGCGAGGTCGTTCGATCACGGGCGAGCTCGTGATCGTCGACGAGGCGCAGAATCTCGAATTGCCGACCCTGAAGGTCATCCTGACGCGGATGGGTGCAGACTCGAAGGTCGTGTTCTGCGGCGACCTCACCCAGGTCGACAATCCCTACGTATCACCATTCGGTGGGCTCGCCGCCATGATCGAGAAGTTCAAGGGAAACCCGCTCTTCGGGCACGTGACGCTGGATCGCACGGTGCGCAGCCCCCTGGCCGAGTATGCGGCGAACATCTTGTAGGTCGTCCGCAGACGAGAGACATCAGACACGAGACACGAGACACGAGACGAGAGACACGAGACATGAGACACGAGACATGAGACACGAGACATGAGACACGAGAGCGCGTCCGGCGTCTCGGGTCTAGCGTCTCGGGTCTAGCGTCTAGCGTCTCGGGTCTAGCGTCTAGCGTCTCGGGTCGAGCGTCTCCTATTTGGCCCTGCCGCCTAGTCCGTAGGGTCGCGGCGGTATGCGGTCAGGGCTTCCGCCTTTGCCGCGGGGAGACGCGCGGTGATCTCGGTGCCGGCGACGACGTGGTGCTCGTCGAGGACCTCACCGGTGTCGTGCAGCGAGGCCACGAGGTCGCCGCGCTCGTAGGGGATGAGCAGATCGACGGTGACCGTCATCGCGTCGAGGCCTTGCACGATGGCAGCGGCCACCTCTTCGATGTGTTCACCGGTGAGCGCCGAGGCAGAGACAGACCCGCCGAATACGGTGAGGAGGCGCCCGACGACGGCAGGTTCGGCGATATCGATCTTGTTGAACACCAGGATCTCCGGGATACCGGTTGCGTCGATCTCGGTCAGGACCTCGCGCACTGCAGCGATCTGTCCGTCCGGGTCGGGATCGGACGCATCGACGACGTGGACGAGGAGATCGGCGTCCGCAGCTTCGTCGAGGGTGGATCGGAACGCTTCAACCAGCTCATGGGGAAGTCGACGAACGAAGCCGACCGTGTCCGATATGAGGGCGCGGTGCCCGTCCGGGAGGTCCAGGCGACGCACCGTGGACCCCAGCGTCGCGAAGAGTCGATCTTCGACCAACACGTCGGCATCGGTCAACCGGTTGAACAAGGTGGATTTGCCGGCGTTGGTGTAGCCGACGATCGACGCAACCGGCAGGCCGGAACGTTTGCGTGATTTGGCCCGGGTGTCCCGCGAACGGGCGGCATCCTTCAGCTCACGCTCGATCTTCGAGACCCGCTCGAGGATACGCCTCCTGTCGGTCTCGAGCTTCGTCTCGCCCGGTCCCCTGGTGCCGATTCCGGCTCCCAGCCGCGACAGTTCAATGCCCTTGCCCCGCAAGCGAGGCAGCCGGTAGCGATGCTGTGCGAGCTCGACCTGGAGCCGGCCCTCGTGGGTGTGCGCGTGCTGCGCGAAGATATCGAGGATGAGAGCGACCCGGTCGACGACGTCGCACTGGAACGCCAGCTGGAGATTCCGCTGCTGCGCGGGTGAGAGCTCGTTGTCGAACACGACAACGTCTATGTCGAGCATGTGTGACTCTGCGACGAGTTCGGAGAGCTTTCCCTTTCCGATGAACGTCGCGGGGTCGGGCCGGTCACGCCGAACGAGCACCGCTTCGATAGGATCCGAGCCGGCCGTGTCGGTGAGCAACTCCAGCTCCGCAAGGCTGCGATCCCCTTCCGCCACCGAGCCGGTGTCGCGCACCATCCCGACCAGCAGCGCCCGTTGACGCACGACCTCGAGGTCGGTGACCGATGCCGTCAACCGACTCCGCTGTCGCGCAACGTGAGTTCGGGAGTCGTCGGTCATGAGAAGCAGGGTAGGAAGGAGCAGGCGTCAAGACCAGAGACACCAGACTCGAGACCCGAGACAGCGAGCTCAGCGTCATTTCTAGCGTCTCTTGTCTCGAGTCTCTGTACTGCAACCGAAACGTCAGTTTGCGCAAGCCCTTGCGTATCTCGGCCATTTAGGCCTATCTTGCGGCGACCCCGGCGTGCGTCCGGGGTTCCTGGTTATCCAGGCATCCATTTGGAGGCATCACCATGAACGACAATATGCGGAGGTGGCTTCCGTGGATTCTGGTTGCTGCCGTTGCCGTCATCATCATCGTTGTCATCGCCGTGAATGCGGGCGGCGACGACGACGACGAGGCTGGCGCAACGACAACGACCGCTGCGGAATCCACGACCACAACGGCTGCAGAGGACACCACTACAACGACGGCTGCCGAAGAAGAGACGACAACGTCGTCGACCGAGGCGCCAATGGCCTTGGAGCCGATTCCGATCAAGATTGGGACCGTGCTTCCCCAGACCGGGCAGCTTGCTCCGATCATCGACGCGCTCGAGAACCCGATCAAGATGGGGGTCGACGAAATCAACGCGGTTTCACCCGGCCTCGTCGAGGTCGAGTACGGCGACTCGGGAACCGACCCGAACGTTGCTGCGACAACGGTCGACCGGTACCTGACCGGCGACTTCTCTGGCATCATCGGCGCTGCGGCGTCCGGTGTCTCGCTATCGATCGTCGACAAGGTGCAGAGCAGTGAGGTCGCGATGTGTTCCGGTTCGAATACGGCTGCTGCGCTCAGCTCCACCGACTACGACCCCTACTACAGCCGCACCGCTCCTTCGGACAACCTGCAGGGTCCGACGCTCGCGGATGTCGTTGCCGGCGACGCTCCGGCGTCGGTGGCCGTTCTGTGGCGCGCAGATGAGTACGGCAAGGGCTTCGGCGAACTCGTTGCCGCGGAGCTTGGTGACGATGTGGTTGTGCTCGCCGAGGGCTACGACTTTGCCGCCGGTTCGTTCGCCACGGAGGCTCAGGCCGTTGTGGCGAGTGGCGCAGAGGCGCTCGTCATGATCACGTTCGAAGAGGGCGGGCAGCTCCTGCTCGATCTCGAGAGTGCCGGTTTCGACGGGCAGATCTATGTTGCGGATGGCTTCAAGGACACGGTTGGGTCTGATCAGGTCGGTGGCAACGTTGCTCTGTTCGAAGGAATCAAGGGGACGGCGCCTTCGGCTGCACCCGCCAACGGCGAGGCAACGTTCGGTGATCGACTCCAGGCTGCGTTCCCGGGCACGGCCACGATCTTCTCAGCCCAGAAGTACGACTGCCTGATGACCACGGTCCTCGCCGCACAAGCGGCGCAGAGCGCTGACGCGGCGGTATTCGTGGCGGAGATCAGCAATGTGACGCAGGGCGGCGAGAAGTGCTCGCTCTTCGAGGACTGCTTCAACCTGATCATGGCGGGGGAGGACATCGACTACGACGGTGCGTCCGGACCGCTCGACTTCAGCGCGAGCAATGAGCCGACGATCGGCACGTACGACATCTTTGTCTATGACGCCGAGGCAGTGGCCACGACCATCGACCAGGTCGTCCAAGGCGGCTGACGCAGCGCTTCGAACGACCGACGACCGAAAGTAGTGGGGCCCGGCAAACGCCGGGCCCCACGCTCGTGTCTCGTGTCTCGTGGCTCAGTCCACCTTGCCCAGCGTCCCGAGATAGAGATCGATCACGCGAGGGTCGTGCAGGAGTTCCCGGCCCGGTCCCGTGTGCGCATTCCTTCCCTGGTCCAGCACGTAGGCTCGGTCGGCGATCTGAAGACATCGCCGGGCGTTCTGCTCGACCATGACGATTGAGACGCCTGAATCGGCGATCCTGCGGACCCGCTCGAAGACGAGATCCTGGTTTGCCGGCGAGAGCCCGGCCGACGGCTCATCGAGGAGCAGCACCGTCGGGTCCATCATCAGCGCTCTCCCGATCGCGACCATCTGGCGTTCGCCGCCCGAGAGGTAGCCGGCTCGCTGTTCGGACCGATCGGCCAGTAGTGGGAAGATATCGACCACGGCGGCGAGGCGCTCGTCCCACGCTTTGGGGTCCAAGTACAAGCCCATCCGAAGATTGTCCTCAACGGTGAGCGACGGGAAGACGTTCGCGCGCTGCGGGACGTAGCCGACGCCGCGAGCGACGAGCTCGTGGGCGGCAAGGTTCGAGATGTCGGCGCCGCGTAGCGTCACGAATCCATCTCGGACGGGCACGAGACCGAAGATCGCCTTGATGAGCGTCGATTTGCCGGCTCCGTTCGGCCCGATGATGCCAACCAGTTCGCCGTCGTCGAGGGTGAGGTCGACGCCCCGGAGGATGTCGACCCCGGGGAGGTAGCCCGCGACCACGCCATCGGCGATGAGGAGGTGACCGGTCATGTGGCTGCCTCCCCGTGATGCTCGCCGAGGTAAGCATCGATGACGGCCCGGTTCTTGGCGATCGCTTCGGGGGGTCCCTCGGCAATGACCCTTCCTTCGGCCATCACGACCACCCAGTCCGAGATCTCTTGCACCACGTCCATGTCGTGCTCGACGAACACGACGGTCTTGCCGGCGTCGCGTAGGCCGGTGATGTGCGTGAGCAGGGATTGGGTGAGCGCGGGGTTGACGCCGGCCATCGGCTCGTCGAGCATCACTACCTCGGGGTTCATCATGAGGGCTCTCGCCATCTCGAGGAGCTTGCGTTGGCCGCCGGAGAGTCCTCCGGCGAACTCGTTGGCCATGTGCTCGAGGCCGAAGCGTTCGAGCAGCTCGGTTGCCCGGTCCTCATTCGCCTGCTCGGTGGCGTGCCAGCCACCCGTGAGCGCACCCCACAGCCCTTCGCCCTTGTTGTCCTTCGCCGCCACGAGCATGTTGTCCATCACGGTGAGCCGTGCGAGCGAGCGGGTGAGCTGGAACGTGCGGACCATGCCACGCCGAGCGACTTGGAAGGCCGCGATGCCCACGAGCGGCCCGCCGTTGAGATGCCACTCACCGAAGTCCGGGGTATCGAATCCCGTCAGCAGGTTGAAGAGGGTCGTCTTTCCGGCGCCGTTGGGTCCGATGAGCGACGTGACCGTGTGGCGTTGGACCTCGAGATGGTCGATATCCACGGCTTGCAGGCCGCCGAACGAACGCTGAAGGTTGTTCGCGACGAGGACCGGATCGGGTTTGCGGACGCCCGGCTCCGGAGCCACGTCTGCCATCGGATGGCTATCGCTCATCGATCAGTGCCTCCTCCCGGCTGCCAAGGATGCCCTGTGGCCGGAAGACCATCAACACCATCATGCCGAGGCCGACGAGCACGAGCTTGACCTGGCCCGCCGCAGCCGGGGTGAGCAGGTCGCCGACCCAGCCGATATCTGCTTGGGCATTCACCATGAGTGCGTCGATCGTGAAGAAGAGGAACTGGAACACGACCGCCCCGACGATTGGCCCGAGAATCGTACCGGCGCCGCCGAGGATCACGATGACGTAGAGAATGAACGTGATCTGCGGCAGATAGGCATCGGGCGTCACGTTCTGCTGGTCGATGGCGAGAATCATGCCGGCGACGCCCCCGATCGCGCCTCCGATCATGAGAGCCTGAAGCTTGTAGGCGAACACGTTCTTGCCCAAGGAGGTCGTGGCGTCCTCGTCTTCCCGAATCGCCTTGATGACGCGGCCCCATGGGCTCTTCATCAGGCGGTGGACGACGAACACGAAGAGTGCTGCGATCGTCCAGCCGACGATCATCACCCAGAGCTTGCGCCCCGTCACGACGAGGCTTCCGATGCCGTAGAGCTCCGCCGGGGGGAACGGATTGAGCGAAAAGAACGAGTCCGCAAAACCCTGAATTCCGAACACGCCGTTGGTCAGCGGCTCGGCCCAGCTCGATCGGACGACGAGGCGGATCGCTTCGGCGGCTGCGATGGTCGTGATCGCGAGGTAGTCGGCGCGGAGGCGCAGTGTCGGCAGACCGAGCAGGAACCCCAGCAACATCGCAACCAAGATGCCGATGATGATTCCCAGCCAGAGGGGGCCTCCGAAGTCGACTGTGATGGCCATGCCGTAGGCACCGACGAGCATGAACGCCACGTGGCCAAAGTTGAGGAGCCCGGCGTATCCGAACTGCAGATTGAGGCCGATCGCCGAGATCGCGTACGCCGCCGTGACCGGGCCGATCGTGGCGAGAATGCCGTCGATGAAGATGCTGCCCCAATCCATCAGCCGATCCGCTCCTTCGTGCCAAAGAGACCCTGCGGCCTCACGAGCAGCATCACGATGAGGACGACGAGCCCGACGGCGGTCTTCAGCTCATTCGGGACGAAGAGCGTGCTCATCTCGACGATCACACCCACGACGAACCCGCCGACCATGGCGCCGTATGCCGTGCCCAGGCCTCCGAGCACAACGGCGGCGAAGATCAAGAGGAGGAGGCTGAAGCCCATGTCCCACTGGACGGCTTCGTTGAGCCCGAAGAAGATTCCGCCGAGCGCTGCGAGACCGCCGGCGAGGCTCCACGTGATGAGGATGATTCGATTCACGTCGATGCCGGACGACTCGGCGAGGTCGGCGTCGTCGGAGACGGCACGCATGGCGGTCCCAGCCCGGCTCTTCTGGAGGAAGAGGCCGACGCCGGCGAGGACCAGAAGTGCGACCCCGATCGTGATGAGGTTCTTCGGAACCACCGACACTCCGAGGATCTCGATCGGCGGCTGACCGGCGAAATCCGGGTACGCCCTCGGCTCGCCGCCGAAGATGATGAGGATGAGGTGTCGGACCGCGAACGACAGGCCGATCGACACCACCATCATCGACACGAGGCCCATATGTCGCGCGCGCAGCGGACGCCAGATCGCCGTCTCCTGCAGCCAGCCGAACCCTGCGCCGACGAGGATGGCGGGTACTGAAGCCACGAGGAGGGACCACTGCGGACCGACAGGAGAGGCGTGGAAGAAGTAGGCGGTCACGGCTCCCAGAGTGACCATCTCGGCATGCGCGAAGTTGACCAGGCCGGTTACTCCGTAGACGAGCGACAGGCCGACGGCGCACAATGCAATGATCGCACCGAGCTTGAGACCCGAGATGAAGAGCGCCCCTACGCGTTCGTAGGAGGACACCGATGACGTGGTCCCTTCGCCGAGCGGGAAGATCACCTTCTTCGCCTGACCTTCCCGAACGTTGACATCGGGGAGCTCCGCGGCGTCGGGGTTCGTGAGACCAACACCGTCGGGCAGGGTCGTCGTGTCGAGCGTCACCTGGTAGACGCCGGCGCCGGGCACCGGGATCTCCCAGGACCCTTCGGAGTCGGACTCGCCGCGTCCGATCTCTGATCCTTCCTGGCGCACGATGATCGTGACGCCCGCTGTCGGGATCCGCTCCTCGCCCACCGTCTGAATGAGCTTCCCTCCGATGGACTCGCCCGTCGCGAGGGACGCGACCGGAGACAACGCAGCGATAGCGAACGCCGCGAGCCAGAACACTGCGAAGCGGGCACGTCGTGACACGGTTGAACGAGTGTAGGGCGAGTGAGAGCTCGGGTGTTTGCCCGGTGTTGCGCGTCGGATCACCGGCGCCGGCGGAGCGATCCAAGGATTCCGAGCGCACCTGCAGAGCTACGAGTATGTTCGGTCCGGAGGGAAGGGGTCAACATGCAACGGAAGGTCGCCGGCATCCTGGATGAGAAGGGCACTGAGGTCTGGTCGGTGGAACCCACCGACACGGTGTTGCGGGCGCTCGAGACGATGGCGCAGCACAACATTGGAGCGGTCCTCGTCCTTGACGGCGACGATCTCGCGGGCATCCTGACGGAGCGGGATTACGCCAGAAAGGTGAAGCTCCAGGAGCGCGGGTCGAACGAGACACCGGTCTCGCAGATCATGACGGGCGTCGTCCGCACGGTGAAGCCTTCCGCGTCGGTCGCCGCCTGCATGGAGCTGATGACCGATGAGCGGGTACGGCATCTCCCGGTGGTCGACGAAGACGGACGAATCGTCGGCATCGTGTCGATCGGTGATGTCGTGAAGGCCATGATCGCCCAGCAGCGCGACCTGATCGCCGACCTCGAGCGCTACATCACCGGCTAGATCACGGACCCGGGGTTCGCGACGCGGTAGTTGGCGTCCTGAGCCTGCGGAAGCGGAGTCACTGGAGGCAGAACTCGTTGCCTTCGGGATCCAGCATCACGGTCCACACGCCGATTGCCTCCTCGAAGTCTTCGAGCCGGGTGGCGCCGAGGGCCACGAGGCGGACGGCCTCGGCATCGATGGCCACCCGCCGCTCATCAGGCTGCATCGTGTGGCTCGTAACCGCCACGTCGAGGTGGCACCGGTTTTTCGCGACCTTGGGCTCCGGGACCTTCTGGATCAGGATGCGCGGTCCGCTGCCATCGGGGTCGATCACTGCTGCCAGTTGGTCGCGAGCCTGCGGCGGGATGCCGACGGCGTCCGCGAAGGCGTCCCACGAATCGAAACCCTCCGGCGGTGGCTGGAGCACATATCCGAGCGCGGCGGCCCAGAAGTCGGCGAGCGCGGCCGGATCTCGGGCATCGAATGTGACCTGAAATGATCGCGCCATGTCACCACCCTACGCTCCGGCGCGACGATTCTGAACACGTCGTGGTCATAGAATGGATTCTGTACAGCCTCAATCGTCGGAGGATCATCATGACGTGGACCGTCATTGCCGGAGACGACGCTGCGGGGGTTGCCGATGCCCTTCAGCCGCTGTTGGTTGACCTCATCGACCTTCACCTGGTCGGGAAGCAAGCCCACTGGACCGTCGTCGGCGAGCGATTCCAGCCGGCGCATGAGCGCCTCGATGTGCTCATCGACGAGTGGCGGCTCTGGAGCGACAGCGTCGCCGAGCGAATCGTCATTCTCGGAGCCCTGCCGCGCGGGCGGGCACAAGACGTGGTTGCCGACGGCGACGCCGCTCCATTTCCCGTCGAGTGGCTGCCGGACGGCGACGCGATCGCGCTCATCGCTGATCGGGTCGAGGCCGTTGCGCGTCGGGCCCGCGCTCAGCAGAGCGTTGTGGAGGGTCTGGACGTGATCTCGGACGGGCTACTCCAAACCATCATCGAGGGGCTCGAGGAGCAGCTCTGGATGCTTCGGGCGCATCTACGGTAGGCCTGCCGGTCGCCGGCTGCCGGCCTGAATCGCGACGTTGCCGGTGCGCGGTCTCTTGGGTCTCACTCCTTGCATCGAGTGCTCCGGGCGACCGAGTGACGCGCCGCGTGGGGTAGGTTTCCGCCTTGGAGGCGTCCGGACGCCTGGTGGGTCCCCCGGTCTTCAAAACCGGTGAGGGTGCGAGAGTGCCCTGGCGGGTTCGATTCCCGTCCGCCTCCGCGAACGCAGCTTCGATAGCGACCAATCGTCGATAGCGACCAATCAGGGTAGGGCTCGCTGCAACGCGAGGTGTCGGGTCGTTGGTCCCTGGCGGCGCGGCCGTCATCCGACCTACGGTGATCGAATGGGACGAGGCCAGGTGAACTACGAACGCCGACCGATCGGCGATGCCGGCGGCGGCGCGTGACCTCGCCGTCTTCACCACGCAGCCGATCGCACCCGACACCGTGGCCGGACGGGCACCCCGATGCCCTTCCCACCGGGTCCCCCCGGGGTTGGAAGCGGGCGCGCCTGGCGTACGACGGGGAGGTCCACGTTGCCGCGCTCTACTCGGATGAGCCCTCCGACGTGTGGTCGGTCACCGGTGCAGCGTTCTGTCACATGGGTGGGAACCCTTTCGAACCGGGACACCTCCAGAGCTGTCAGTGTGGGCTCCGGGTGTGGGATTCGAAGGCCAAGCTGAATCGCGACCTTTCGTGTGGGATCAACGCCTCGATCATGCCGGTATCGGTCCTGTGCGCTGTCAGCTGGCAGGCCCCGAGTGTGAAGGAGCCGCGTTGTCGGCGGGTCGCCTCTGCCGAACTGATCGGTGTCTCGGTGCGCAACTACTGCATGCGGTGCGCACGGCGAGGTGTTCGTGGGTTCGTCAACGGTCGCTCCCTTGCCAGAACCACCCACGAACTGTGGACCGCCTGTGAGCACTGCGCCGACGAATCGTGGATCAGCGTCGAAGACGCTGCAAAGAGCCTGGGGGTCCCCATCGTCGTCGACCCGTGGCTTCCGTGAGACCGCTGATCCGACGCTCCGAGCGATTGCGTAGGATCAGGACATGGATGGGCCCAGGTCGCGCACCACCACCGTCTTTCTCGTTCTCGGCTTCGTTCTCATGGCACTCGTCTTCCTGGCGTTCTTGTGGTTGGTGTGGACGTCCGACGGCGCCGTCTGGCTGAAATTGGCGGCTACGGTCGGCCTGATTGCCGTGGTCATCGCCGGATCGATCCGTCTCACCATCGCATCTCGACCGTACGGGAATCCAGAAGACGGGTAGCAGACGGCGGGTACAAGTGGAGACTCGAGACGCCAGACCCGAGACGGTGTCGGGTCTCACTTCTCGAGTCTCGTGTCTCTCTTCTCGTGTCTCTAATCTCGCTGGTAGAGCTTCTCGATGTCGGCGCCGTAGCGGTCGAGGACGGCACGACGCTTCACCTTCAGGCTTGGCGTGAGCATCCCGTTCTCGGGGCTGAACGCCTCGTCTTCGAGGACGAAATCGCGCACCCGTTCGTAGCCCTTGATCGAACCCGAGAGACGGTCGATCTCGCGGCGGTAGAGCTCGTTCACGGACTCGCTCTCGAGCAGCGCGTCACCGGAGAGATCGCCCAGCCCATGATCGGCGGCCCACTTCATCAACGCGTCCATGTCCGGAACGATGACTGCGACGTTGAAGGGACGTTGCTCGCCGTAGACCATGATGTTGGTCACGTAGCCGGAGAGCTGGAGTTGCTCCTCGATCGGCGAGGGCACGACGTATTTCCCGTTCTCTAGTTTGTATTGCTCCTTGATCCGACCCCGGATGATGATGAACCCATCCTCGTCGCGGTAGCCGAGATCGCCCGAGCGGAAGCCGTGATCCGCGGTGAGGACCTTCTCGTTCTCCTCCGGAAGGTGGTAGTAGCCGAGCATGACGTTCGGGCCGTGGATGACGATCTCGCCGATCTCCTGATCACCCGTGACCTCACGGTCGATCTCAATCCGAACACCCGGGATCTCCTTGCCTACGGATCCAACCTTCCGGTACGACGGCGTGTTGGCCGCGGCGACCGGGGAGGTCTCGGTGAGCCCATAGCCCTCGTAGACCGTCATCCCGAGCGCGGAGATGAATTCGGCGACTTCAACGGAGATGGCGGCGCCGCCGGAGATCGAGTACCTGAGCCGACCCCCAAACCCCTCGCGGACCTTTGAGAACACCAGGCGGTCATACAAGTCGTGCTGCATCTCGACCCACCGCGTGGTCTTTCCGTTCTTGGCGAGGTCGGCGCGCTTGCGCGCGTTGGCGAGCGCTCGATCGAAGATCGTCTTTGTGATGCCCCCTTTCGCCGTCATCATCTTCTGCAGGGCGTCGTACAGGCGGTTGTAGACGGTCGGCACCGACACGAGGATGGTTGGCCGGATGTCGGGGAGGTCGTCCATCAGGGTTCGGGCGCTCGTCATACCGCAGGACCCACCCGCACCCATGATGAAGTGCAGCTCGACCGTCTGGCCGAACGAGTGGGCCCACGGCAGGAAAGAGGCGGTTCGATCATCCGGGCCGATGTCGAACATGTCGGGGAATACGTTGACATTGCTCGTGATGTTGCCGTGCGACAGCATCACACCCTTTGGTCGTCCCGTCGTCCCCGACGTGTAGATGAGTCCGGCAAGATCCTCAGATGCCGGATGAACTGAGTCGACGGGGGCGTCGGCGCCGCGGGCCAGCAGCTCGGGCCAAGTGATCGAGTCACCGCCTGCTTCACCGTTGATAACGATGATCTGCGTGAGGTCGGGAAGGGTGTCACGGTGGTCGTCGAGTTGTGCACGGATGCCGTCGTCGGCAACGACCGCCACCTTCGCACCGGAATCGGCCAAGATGAATTGCCATTCCTTCGAGAGCTGCGCCTCGTACATGGGAACCCACGCGGCACCCAACCCGTAGGTTGCGTATGCACCCACTGCCCACTCGATCCGATTGTCGGAGATGATTGCAACCCGATCACCCTGCTGCACGCCGAGACCGGACAGGCCACCTCTCGCATAATCGACTTGCTTGCCGAACTCGCCGTATGGCATCCAGCGCCACTCGTCAACGTGGCGAATTCCGAACAGGGGTCGATCGGTGAACCGGCTCACGCTCGATTCGTACAACTCGACCAGATTGCGGAACTGTGTGCCCACGTGAGCCTCCTCGGTCGCTTTCTCCGGACGATAGCGAAGGCGTCACCCAGGAGGATCCTCGGAAGTCCCGTGCACGGATATCCTGGCGTGATGAGCGAACCCAGATCCTTTGGCCGGGCGATACGCGAAGCGAGGCTGGCCAAAGGCATGTCGATGGGTCAACTCGCGACCGCGGTCCACCGATCGACGGCCTCAGTGCGGCGCTGGGAACGCGATGAGGGAGTGCCGGCTGCCGGCATCATCGACGATCTCGTCCGTGTGCTC
>JAHEEL010000032.1 GCA_024640745.1 Actinomycetes bacterium | reverse complement strand
ACAACGGCCCAGGACAACGCCGAGATTCCCGCGAGATCGATATCTCCGACGAGAAGCCCTGCGACCACCGAGACCGCCATGCCGCTGACGAACATCGGGATCGCCAAGTCCGTGGTGCGGTGCCGGGGAGCAAACATCCGGTTCAATACGGCGCTCGCCGCGCCGACGACGACGCCCGCGAGGGCGAGCGCTGCTCCGATCCGCACGTCACCGGCGCCGCCGGCGATGCCGGACTCGCCGAACGCCACGATGAGAAGCGTTCCGAGCAGTCCGATGACGAGACCCGCAACCTGGTCTCGATCGAGCCGCTCATGGAGCACGACGGCAGCAAGCGCTGCCGTTGCCGCCGGAATGAGGGTGATGAAGATCCCCTCCACGCCCGCAGAGACGTACTGCAGCGACGCGATGAAGAGCATCGGCTGGGCACCGACGCGCAGCGCCCCGACGATGGTTCCATCGCGCCAGGCGGACCGATCGACGCGAGCACCCTGCGCCCAGGCAACCACGAGGACCGCCACGGTGGCGGCCACGACCCGCACGGTGATCACGGTGAATGTCGTCAGGCCTTCGCCGAAGAGATAGCGCGTGCCGACCCCGGCCATTCCCCAGCCGAGCGAGGCGGCAATCAGCGCAGCGGTGGTCCTGGCCTGCATCCGACCAACGCTACTGCCGCCGGCTCTCGAATCATCCGCCTGCGGTCTGTGCGGTTCGGTCGACGAAGCGGTGCGCGGACAGCCGACGGATGTGACGGGTCACGATGATGCTCGACACGGCGGCCCACACACACCACAGCGAGATGAACCCGGCGGACAGCAGGAACGCAAGTCCGAGGACAACCGGGATGTTCACCGCCCCGAAGAAGGCGATGCGACGATGCGTCGACATCAGCAGCGGTAGGCACACGGCCGCGACATATGCGACGCCGACGGCGTCACCCCAGGGGAGCGTTGCTTCATACGCGATGTAGCGTCCGCCGATCGACGCGCCGTATGGCGCGGTCGAGAGCGCAACGAGCAGTGCGATGCCGACGGCGACACCGAGGCCAACGAAGGGGACCATCATCTTCCGCCGCGTCGGACTGCGCTCCGTCCGCATCACCGCATAGGGGACGAGCGCGGGCACGACTCCCATGGCGATCACGAGGTAGGCAGCGATCGCAACGGTGCCAGCCGCCTCCGGTACTCGGTCCTGCAGACCCCACCAGCCCACCGCTTCGATCAGTTGGTGTGCTGCCAGGACGAGCGGTACAGCGGCAAGGGCAAGATCACGACGATCGTCGACGTGACGCAGTGCGTCGATTCCAGCGGCGCCAACGACCAGTCCGGCGACGAGATCTGCTTCGGGCGAGTAGCACATGACAACACCCCCGGTTCGATCAATCCTCATCGTCTCAGTGGCTCCGGGTCCCGGCAAGGGACGAAGGTCCCGCGTCAGCGCAGTCGGGCGAGAGCGGCACCCGCCAACCGGATCGACCCGATCGTGATCGGATCGAGGACCAACTGGACGTGATCGACACCAACGCTTGCATACGCGGCCAGCGCCTCGGCCAGGTCCGCGGGCGATCCGACCTGTGGGTCTGCGGTATGCCGATCGGTGTCGCCCTGCCGCCGCCCGCCACCGCCTTCGAACTGCCAGTAGAGGGCTGCCGTGCGGCCGATCTCCAAAGGGTCGCGACCCGCGTCGCGCGCCGCCTCGTCGATCGTGCCGTTCAACTCGACGAACCCTGCGGGATTGTTCCCAAACCAGGCATGCCACGTGTTCCACAGGTCGACGTGCGGCAGCGTCGCCGCCAACACGCGCGGTCCGATCGATCCGATCATGAGTGGTGGCCCCTCGGGACGACTGCGCGGGACGAGCCGGCAATCGCGCGCCGTGTAGAAGCTCCCCGTGAAGTCGATCTCACCCTCGCGGAGTAGCGTCCGGATGATCGTGAACGCCTCCTCGAATCTCCCGGCTCTGTGATCGAACGGGTACCCGTATGCGCGGTACTCCACCTCGTTCCAGCCGGCGCCGAGGCCGAGAATGAGACGGCCGCCCGATATCTCGTCGATCGTCGTGGCCTTCTTGGCCAGCATCGCCGGGTTGTGGAAGCTGGTCGCAGCCACGAGTGGCCCGAGCTGGACACGTTCGGTGATCGCAGCGAGCGCCGCGAGCAGCGACCAGGCCTCCCAGGGGCCAACCGGCCCCTCCGGCGTCTCGTAGAGGAGGTGATCGCCGACCCAGATCGAATCGAATCCGAGGTCCTCGATGGCGCGGCCCATCTCGCGCAGCTCGGGCCAGCGGACCGGTCGTTCGATCTCCGGGAGCTGCACGCCGACGGCGAGGGATAGGGAATCGGTGCTCATCCCGACGATCGTACCGGCATCGCGCCAGGCCAACCGCATCATCCCGGTGCACTAGCCTCGACCGCATGCACATCGGCGTCTCCATCTTCGCAACCGACACCACCCTTCAACCGGTCGCCCTTGGCCGAGCCGTCGAGTCGCGCGGATTCGAGTCGGTCTGGCTCCCCGAGCACAGCCACATTCCGACATCACGTGCCACGCCGTGGGGAGGTCAGGCCGATGCTCCCCCCCTGCCCGAGATGTACCGGCGGACGCACGATCAATTCGTGGCCCTCGCGGCAATCGCCGCAACCACCACAACCCTCCGGCTCGGCACGGGCATCACGCTCGTGGCCCAACGCGATCCGATCTGGCTCGCCAAGGAGGTGGCTTCGCTGGACACGATCTCGGACGGCCGCGTCATCTTTGGGATCGGATACGGTTGGAACAAGGAGGAGATGGCGGACCACGGTATTGCGTACGCCGAGCGCCGAGCGATCCTTCGAGAGAAGGTGCTCGCCATGAAGGAGATATGGACGAAGGACGAGGCCTCGTTCGACGGCGACCACGTGGAAATCGCGCCGTCGTGGTCGTGGCCGAAGCCGATCCAGCAACCGCATCCTCCGATCGTGCTCGGCGCCGGCGCCGGTCCGAGGACCTTCGCCGATATCGCCGAGTTCTGCGATGGATGGATGCCGATTGCGGGTCGCCACGAATTCGCGTCGAAGGTCGAAGCCCTGCACGACGCGGCGAGGACGATCGGACGGGACCCCGCATCCCTGAGCATCGATGTGTTCGGCGCACCCGCCGACGTCGAGGGCCTGAGGCATCTCGCCGACGCCGGCATCACCCGCGCGGTACTCCCGGTTCCGTCGAAGTCACCGCCTGAGGTGGTGGCCAGACTCGACGCCTATGCGCCGCTGGTCGACGCGTTGCGCGACGCGTAGCCCCCCAGGCCGAGGTCAGCCGGCCTGCACGGGCGAGTAGACGAGGCGAATCACACCGTTGTCGTAGGTGTGCGTCTCTGCGAGCCGAAGGGTCCGGTCGATCGGTTCGGTCGCCAGCGGAATGCCCGACCCGAGGAGCACCGGCATCACAGCGAGGTCGAGGGAATCAACCACGCCGGCCGCGAGCGCGTCGGTGATGACGACGCCGCCGCCGACGATCCAGACGCCCCGGTCTGTGCCGGCCGCGAACTCCCTGATCGCGTCGCCGGTTTCACCGCCGGAGATCGTGGCATCGACGCCGGCAGGGATCTCGGGATCACGATGGCTGAGCACGAGCACCGGGAGATCCCCGTACGGCCATCCAAACTCGAGCACTTGCTCGTAGGTGGATGCACCCATGACGAGGCCGCCGACGGAGGCAAGGAAGTCGTGGTATCCGTAGTCCTCGCCTTCGTAGGCGGCAAGGAATCCCACGGAGCCGTCGGAGTCCGCCAGGTACCCGTCCAGGCTGATGGCTGCGTAGACCACGATTCTGGATGCCATCCGGGGAGCGTACCGCGTCACCGGCGGCGCCGACGCGGTACCGTTGCGCCGTGACCGCTACCGCCAGTGCGAGCAAACCGGTTCCGAAGATCGAGACAACCCTCGTCCAACTCGTCCTGTTCGTGCGCATCCTCGGCTTCGTCTGGATGACACTCCTCGTCTTCGTCACCTGGTTCACCGACGACAGCGCCAACCGCGCCTTCGTTGCCGGCGCCGAGATCCTCGCAGGGGTCTGGACCGTGGTAACCGTGCGGACTGCGCGCAACCCGCTCTCGATGCGAACGTGGCAGTTCGTCGCCATGGACGGCGTCGTCGCGCTCCTTGTTGCGAGCGCTTCGTTCGTAGCAGGAGCGAGCGACCTCTTCCACGGCGGCTATCCGATCTCATGGCTGGCGGTCGCGGCGTATGCAGGCGGCATGCCTCTTGCAGTCGGTGCGGCCGTAGTCCTCGCCGCACAACAGATCCTCGGATTCCTGCTCACCGGACGGTCGATCGTGGCCACCACCGGTGCGTTCGTCTTCATCGTGTACGGTGTCATCTTCGGCTGGACCATCGACACTCTCCGGGGGAACGACGCGCGCCGCCGAGCCGCCGAGGAAGCCCTCGAATCGGAGCGCACTGCTCGTGCGCGAGAGGCGGAGCGGCTCGCGCTTGCCAACGAGCTGCACGACTCGGTGCTGCAAACGCTTCAGGTGATCAGAACCGACGCCGACGACGCCGAACGAGTTCGCTACCTCGTGCGGAGCGAGGAGCGAGCGATCGACCGCATGATCAACCGCTACCGGCGCCCGGGCGCCGCCGGCCTCGAGGCCGCCATTCTCGAGGTGCGCGATGAGGTCGAGACGCTCCACGGCGTCGAGATACGAACCGTGATTCGCGACGACGTTCCGCTTTCCCCGACCGTTGTCGCAGCGATCGAAGCGACACGCGAGGCGCTCACAAACGCCGCCCGGCATTCCGGCGCATCGCTCATCGACCTCTACTCGGAACTCGACGGCGATCGTGTCCGCGTCTACGTACGCGACCGGGGTGTCGGGTTCGATCCGAACACCATCGAGGAAGGCCGTGGTCTGCAGCATTCGCTGCGCCATCGTGTCGAGAGTGCCGGAGGATCGCTGCAGGTCATCAGCGCACGGCAGCAAGGCACTGAAGTCGAGATCACCTCCGGGCCCCTCTCATGAATGATCGTCTTCGCGTGTTTCTCGTCGACGATCACGACGTTGCGCGCGCCGGTGCGCGTCACTATCTCGAGGACCGGTTCGACATCGTCGGCGAGGCAAACAACGCCACCGATGCGAGTGAGATGATCCTCGACCGCAGGCCCGACGTTGTACTGCTCGATGTTCGGCTTCCGGGTGGCGGCGGGGCCTCCGTCGTCGAGGAAGTCCGGAGCGCGGATCCCGAGATCCGGTTTCTCGCCTTCACGGTCTCTGCGGAACGGAGCGACGTCTTGCGGCTACTGCAGGCGGGTGTCGACGGGTATGTCACGAAGACCACCTTCGGCCCGGATCTGCCCGACCTCGTCGAATCCGCAGCTGCGGGCCGGCGGCCGGTTTCTGCGGATGTCGCCGGCTACCTGCTCGACATCGACGAGGACATCATCGAGGCCGCCGGCATCGAGAAGCTCACACCGAGAGAACGCGAAGTGGTCAACCTCATTGCACGCGGCTACACCTATCGCGAGACTGCGGCCCGAATGCAGATCTCGGTGAAGACCCTCGAGACGCACATGCATCACATCTTCGACAAACTCGGCGTTGCCAGCCGCCACGAGCTCTCGCGTCTTGCCTACGACACCGGGTTTGTGCGTCCCGACGATGATGACCATCGGGGAGATCCCCGATAGCCCCGAAACGCCGGATGTCCGACTATGACGTCGAGCGTGAGCTGCAGTTGGCTGTCAGCCCGCACAGCCGCACGGACCCGGGTCTTCGCCGGGACGGGGGGAGCGGATGGCGAGTTTGCGGCCGGCCGGCATGAACTCTCCGGATCCAGCGGGGTGACGATTCGTCACCCCGCCATCCGCGTCCGGACCCGCCACGTCAACATGTAGCTCGAACCGCAGTAGCGTGTCGGCCTTCCCACCGAACGAGGGCACATGACCGACCCGATCCCAATCCCCGACGGCCGCGATCTCATCCGCACGATGGGCTGGATTCAGCTTCCCTACTCGTGCGCGGGGCTCGTTCGCAAGACGGCGGTGTCCGGGCGAAATACGGTGTGGTCGTGGCTGATCTTGATCCCGTGGGCGTCCGATTCGAAGCCATGGATCGACGGCACGGAGGTCATTGCCGCGTCCACGAAGTCCGAAGAGGAAGAGCGCGACGAGATCGTCGCCCGCCTGCGCGGCATCCTCGACCAGCGATACGGCGAGACGGTCGGCAACCGGGTCGTGGACGACTTGATTCGCAGCATCCTCGAAGACGAGTAGCGGTGCAGGCGATGCGAGGCCGGGGTCGCTACGCCGGCGGTCGCACGAGCACCGCCACCGAGTGGGGTTCGGTCCGGTAGATCGCATAGTCAAGGCGAATGCCGCCGCCGTCATCCTGAATATCGTGCGGCGAATCGAGTCCGGTGTCCACGACACGCCGCCACTCCCCCGCGGCCCCCTCTTGCACCGTGAAATCCACCGGCTCGTTCGACGCATTGATCATCACGTAGAGATCGTCGTCGCTTTCGGAGCCACCCCGTAGGCAGTAGGCAACGGTGTGGGAGTCGTCGCTGAGATCCGGCGCTCCGTCGATGCCGTACCACGTGACGTCGCTGCGCCAGAACGTGCTTCGACCGATCGATCGATGCGCCTTCCGGAACGCGATCATGCGTCGGAAGAAGCGGTGGACGTCCGCGAACTCATCGAGCCGGCCCCAATCCACCCAGGTGATCTCGTTGTCCTGGTTGTACGGGTTGTTGTTGCCTCCCTGGGTGACCAGGAACTCGTCGCCCATGCGGAACATCGGCACGCCGTTGGACAACAGCAAGATGGCTGCGAAGTTCTTGGCCTGTCTCCGACGGAGCTCCACCACCCGTTTCGGAACTCCAGCATCGCCTTCCCAGCCGCAGTTCCACGACAGGTTGTAGTCCGACCCGTCGGTGTTGTCGTGCCCGTTGGCTTCGTTGTGCTTCCGGTTGTACGCGACGAGGTCGTAGAGCGTGAACCCGTCGTGGGCGGTGACGAAGTTCACTCCCTGGTACGGCCGGTACGAATCGGGAAGCGTGTCCGGGAAGAGGTCGTCGCTGCCGTACAGTCGCAGCATCAACGATCCAACGGTGCCGGCGTCGCCGCGCACGAATCGCCTGACGTCGTCTCGGTAGGCCCCGTTCCACTGCGTCCAGTAGGCACCCGGGAACGCTCGGCCGAGCTGGTAGCTCCCGAGGTCCCAAGCCTCCGCAATGAGTCGGATGTCACGCAGTGTGGGGTCCGCCCGGATCGCCGAGATGATGGGCGGATCCGAGAGATCGATCGAACCATCGACCCGTCGGGTGAAGATCGAAGCCAGGTCGAATCGGAACCCGTCGACGTGCATCTCGTTCACCCAGTAGCGCAGGCTGTCGAGGATGAAGGTGCGGACGTAGGCGTTGTCGGCGCGAATGACGTTGCCGGTCCCGGCATCATTCCGATAGAAGCGACGATCCTCCTCGAGCAGGTAGTAGGTCGTGTTGTCGATACCCCGCTGCGAGTATGTCGGGCCCGTGTGGTCGCCTTCGGTGGTGTGGTTGAACACCACGTCCAGGATCACTTCGATGTCGGCTTCGTGCAGCGCCGCAACGAGGTCGTGGAACTCGTCGAGTTGTTCACCTACCTCGGCCGACCGGGCGTACTGGCCGTGGAGCGCGAAGAAGCCAAGCGTCATGTAGCCCCACGTCGACCCCTCCTGCGGATCTGCCTGGAAGACCGGCATGAGCTCAACGGCCGTGATCCCCAGCTCCTTGAGATACGGGATCTTCTCGGCGAAGCCCGCATACGTACCCAGCCGATCGGAGTCGACACCGGATGACGCGTCTCGGGTGAAGGCCCGAACGTGCGCCTCGTAGATCACGAGGTCGTGGCCGTGCAGGCGGGGAGAGCGGTCCTTGAGGTGACGGTGTTTCGATTCCGAGCAACACAGCACCCCGAGCGGGGCGCGGCCGGCGTTCGATCCCGGTCGGCGAGCCGCGTCGCGTTCGAATCCCGGCGGGAAGTAGACGGCTCGCGCATAGGGGTCGAGCAGCACCTTGTCCCGATCGAAGCGAAAGCCCCGGGCGAGGTCGTTTGGACCATCGACGGTGTAGGAGTAGTAGGCGGCTTCCTGCACCGTCGACTGGGGGATCATGCAGTGCCAGATCCGTCCGGTCTTGTTCGAATACGGATCGAATTCGTACGTGAAGAACGGCTCGGTCACGGCTCCCTGCCGATAGAGGTCGAGGCGAACCGACGTGGCGTGTTTCGAGTAGATGGCGAAATTGACCGCGCGGTAGCGTGCGACCGGGGTGACCCCGCCGCGGCCCGGGTAGCCCTCGCGTGCGATCCACTCCTCCACCGGCACGCTCCTTCCCGCCGATTCCCGAAAGCCTACCGGCAGCTCCGCTCGCACTCCGAAAGCGGCCGATCGTCGCCGTGCGGGGGTCCATGGGAGGGAGCCGTTCCCATCGGATGCCGCCCGGCACGACGGGATCGGCCCGGCACTCGCTAGCCCGACCGATGAGCCGGCAAATAGCCCTCGACAAGCCGGCGGCTCGGCGCGACGATGCGCCCCAGAACAGCAGAATCCCTGCGGCGCAGAGCATCGGGTCCGTAGACCCGCACCCACCGAGGTGATGAGAACCAAGCGCCCTCCAGGGATTCTGCTGCATTGGTTCCACTACCCGCATTTCGCGATAGCGTGAGCAGCAGCACGAGGAGTCTTGCCATGCGCCGATTGTTGATGCTCATCGCCGCACTCGCGGTTGTGCTTGCTGCCTGTGGCGGCGGCGACAACGCGTCCGACGTTGCCTCACTCGAGGACACATCGCCGGCGGCGGTCACCGACACCACCGAAGCCCCCTCCGACGAGGAGGCGCTCATCGAGTTTGCCGCGTGCATGCGCGACCAGGGCATGGATTTCCCGGACCCGATCGTCGACGCCGACGGCTATCCGCGCTTCGACTTCGAAGATCCCGAGTCGATCGATCAGGACGCCATGTTCGAGGCAGGCGAGGCCTGTCGCGACCTCATCGAGGGCGTGGTACTCGGCCTGGTCGACTTCGACAGCTCGGAGTTCGACGATACGTTCCTCGAGTACGCCACCTGCATGCGAGAGCAAGGCGTCGAGAGCATCCCGGACAGCATCGATATCGAGTCGATCGTGCGCGACGGGTCCCTACCGTTCGATCCAGAGGATCCGGACTTCCTGGCCGCCGACGAGCAGTGCCGGGACATCTTCGCCGAGTTCACCGCTCGCTTCGGCGGCTGACGACCAAGGAGCGACGACGCTACCCGGCGCATCCTGGCCGGTGCGCCCAACGGCTAGGGATCAACTCGACAGGTGAGTGGTGCATCGAGCCAGTCGCGGACCTCGGCGATCTCGAGGCGGTTCACGGGCAAGTCGAGTTGTTCCCGCAGGTCGTCGATCGAGGCGTCCGAGAGGCTCCATCCAAGCGGGGCTTCTACCCCGGGGTGCGCTCGAGTGGTGATGCGCGCGTAGCGATTGCCGAGCGTGGTTCCATCGGGCTTCACGACGTCGATCGGCCGGCCACCTGCGGTCAACGGACGGGAGAACTCGATCGCTTCGGCCTGGCGGGCGTTGGCGTATCGACCGAACTGTCCCCCGGCAAGCGTGCGCAGGGGCAAGAGCAGCTCCCCCGGATCGGGGTCGGCGGATGCGGAGATCGGCTCCTCGTATCCGTTGTCGATATGGAGGGCAAACGGGACGATGCACGGTCCGTCGACGGAGATCGCGTTGTATTCCGCCACGGAATCCTCCAACGCGTTCCAGATCTCGACCAGCGTTCCCGAGGCTGAACCCTCGAGGTAGCCACCGTCCACGACGTAGGCGACGCGTCCGACTTCACCGCACTCGACCAAACCGGCGCCGACGCGACCCGACGTCGCGATGATCGGAAAGCGAGCCGATAGATACACCGCAGATGACATTCGCATGTCCTGGTCGGCGCACAGGTAGTCGGCCAGGTCATCGGTTGCGGCGAGCACCGCGTCGTCCGCGATCGATCCGTTGGTCTCGTAGACGGAGAGATCCATGCACGACGATCCAGGTTGCTGAGCATTCGTGGCAAACACCGATGCGTTGAATCTGCAATCGTCGCCGGCGTTCGTGCCGTTGAACACAACCGGCGGCAGGCCCGGCTCGGCCTGCCAGACGTCGAACAGCCCCCTGCCGAGCGCGCTGCCGGCACCCCAGGGTGCCTCCCACGCCCATTCCGTGACCGCGGCCCGGTCCGGAATCCCCGACCCGAATCCGACGAGCGCCCTCGGCAAGTCCACGTAGAGGAGCCAGGCCATTGCGGGCGAAAGGGAGTCGACGCTCATCTTCTCCTTGACCCAGTCGCCATCCCCGACATCGCGACCGCCGGTGAGAAACGAGGTATATCCGGCCAGGCCGAGTCCACCCCCGGAGACGCCGCTCATCAGGGCGATCGCATCTGAGCGACCGACCCCTCGTCGATATGGGCCACACGACCCGTCCTCACTCGCCTCACGCTCGAACAGGCAGTCGAGCACGTACGAGGTCCACACGCCGGCGCGGGCTCCGCCGCCGGAGCTCGAGATGAGAATCATCGGCACCACCGCTCGATCGACCGTGCCCGCCGCGGAGAACTGTGCCTCGTTCCGTTCGAGCCATCGATCCCAGATTCGGTCGATCGGAACGCCCGTCGCCGGCCCGTCGACATTGGGTTCTGCTGCCGCGACGAGTCGAACGTTGTTGCCGCTCGTGACGATGGCGCCGCCGACCAGCAGCCACAGAGAGAGGATGATGAACATCGGCGTCCGATTGACCCCAAACGCGGCGAACACCCTCGGGGCCTCCGTCCGCTCCGAGAAGCGAACCATGCCCGCCCCGATGAGGGTGAGCAACATCGCCCCCGTGAGGACGATGGCGACCGTACCGATCTCGGGAGCGATGCGGACCGGTCGAGCAACGAGGACTACGGCGAGGATTCCGACGAACACCGCCCCGATCAGGATCAGGGGACGCACGGGAACCCACGCAAGCCGCTTGAGGGTGAACCGGCTCGGTACCGACGATCGCGCGTACGAGTAGTAGAACGGCAGCGCCCCGTAGAGGACCAAAACGCCGACAAACGTGAGGGCCCCAGGTGAAAGCTCCCGATCGCCGAGCAGGATCCGCAGAACGGCAACCGTGCCGATGGCACTCGCGACAACCAATTCCGCCAATCCCATCGTGTCGTACGAACCCCGATGGAGCCGCCACGCTCCGATCGCAAGCGGCACCACGCACAGAAGCAGGTACCAATCCTCGTGCCGAGCGAACACGAGGTCCGGAACCGCCGCCTTGAGGATCGCGATCCCGAGCGCCAGGAACAACGCGGAACCGAGGAATCGCGGAATCAGGCGCTTCGCGTGAGGTGACACGGCGCGATCGCCCCTCACGAAGTCCTTTGGGGGAAGCGCGACGCCAAACACCCACAGCAGCGCAATCATGGCTGCGGGAATCAGGAATCCCAGGCCAACCGACCACCGTGCACCCAAGCGGAAGACCACTTGTGTTGCCGCGAGAGCGAAGACGACCGCGACAACGGTGGTTCGAAGGCCAATCAAGCCGATCCCCGGCAGATCGAGCCCTGCGGGTGTAGGTGCATTGCCTTCCTCGACCGATTCGGCATCGTGCTCGAGGCGCGAGAGGGTCGTTGAGGAGGTCTGGTGGAGCAGCATCGCCAGCACCGTTGCCACGAACGCGGTCGTCAACGCCACGGCAACGTCCCATTGTCGAATCACATCTGCTGCCTGCGCCTGCGTCAGCAGCACGATGGCGACGACACCCAACAGGATCAGCTCGGCACGAACAGCCCCGACGGCAACGAAGAACCGTCGAAAGCGCACGCCCCGCAGTGCCAGCAACAAGACGGCGAACGCGGCGAGCAACATCAATCCGGCGATGCGAACGACCGACGCGACCCACAGGAGTCGGGCGTTTGCCGGGGTGACCGCGGCTTCCGGTCGCCATGCCCGGTCCATGACGTACCAGGTGAGGGTGTTCTCGAGAACATCGGCGACGACCACAACGATCAGGACGAAGAGGCAGGTCTGCAGGATGATGGAGTAGCTCGTGGCCACGGTCGGTGATGCCTCGGTCGGGCGCCGTCTCCACGCGGCAATGATCAGAATCATGCCGATAGCGGCTATGGCAGGCAGCACGAGCAGTGTGTCGACCGCCACATGCGTGACCACAACCCGGTAGGCCGAGGCGAAGCCGTCGCCGATTGATTCGCTGTAGTCGCGCCAGGCGGAGACGCGCTCGACGATCTGCGCCGGCTTCTGGCTGAGGTCGACCTCCGAGAGTCCCGCAAGGGCAGCCACGCCGGCGCTGCCGGATCCTTCGGGCCGCATCCCCTGCAGCAGGCGGTCGAGCTGTGCGAGGACGGTGAGGCCGCCGACCAGCGTCACCGACGAATAGGCCAACGCGTTCGCCCAGCGCGGTCGATCCTTCGGTTCGTCGAAGAAGTATCGATTGAGTGAGGCAAACCACTGCGAATCGAGGAGGAACCGGGACGTGGCCGCAAAGAGATCGAACCGAATCCACCACGTTGGGATCGCAAGGAGGCCCAAGGTGGCGGCGAGCAAGACGACGTACCAGAAGACGGCGGGGCGCTGGCCGAAGCGTTCCCATTCCCGGGTCCATGCAAAGACGATGAGAAGCACCGCACCGGCCGACGCTCCCCACGATGCTCGCACGGCCCAGGGTTTCGTGAGGAACGTCTCCGCGAACCAGCCGGTTGGCGGATCACCAAGCGGACCCGGCCAGATCTGCACGAGACGCCTGAGTAGCGCCGCCAGCACGATGAGGGACAGCGCCCACGCCGGGGCGAGGATGTCCGCGATGATCTCCCATCGCCCGATATCCAACGGAAGCCCCGTCACCAGATGCCCGTCGAGATTCTGAACAACCTCGAACTGGGTCAGGATCGACACGACAACCGGGAGCACGATCCCGAGCACGTAGGGCCTCAGACGCAAGTCCGAACCTGCACGCGCGGCGCCCCGATCGGTCACCGTCGACGACCGATCGACGATCTCTGATGTCCCGCCTCACCGACCGGCCCATCCGGCCCATCGATCCTGCACCGGTCCCGCGCTCCGCCGTGCGCCCGAAGACCGAGTATGACGTCGGTTGTCCTCGCAGGTCGAGTAGCTGGCACGGACACCACGGTTGTCACTCTACGCTATCGGCATGGATCGCATTGCACGGGTCATCGTTGCTCACAGCCGCCCCATCCTGGCGGCCACGGGCATCATCAGCCTGATCGCCGTTGCGATGCTCTTTCGGATGCAATTCAACGCCGACATCAGCTCCTTCGCCCTCACCGGGAGCGAGGCGGGTGAGGCGTTCGTGGATCTCCAAGAGAAGTACGACGCCGCCGACCCGATCAACCTCGTCGTCACCCTGCCGGAGAACGAGACCTTCCGCTCGAAAGCAGGCCTCGTTGGGTTGGTCGACCTCCGCGACCAGCTCCTCGCAGTGGACGGCGTTGCCAGCGTCGCAACCATCGTCCCCGATCAGAACCCGGTCAGCGGTGAGCCGATCACCTCCTCGACCATTGCCTCGGCACCGGATCCGGTCGTTGAGCAACTCATCGCATCGAGCCCGGTATCCGAGCTCCTGCTCGACGACAGTGGGCGCAACACGCTCCTCATGGTGATGCCTGCCGAGAATGCAACGGCGCTCGGCCGACGACTCGCCGACATCGAGCCACCCGAAGGAGTCGAGTTCACGTTGTCCGGGAACCCCGTCATCTTCGCTTCGGTGTTCGACATGATGTCGTGGTTCCTGCTGATCATCCCGCCGCTGGTGATCGCGCTGCTGGTCGGCGTCTTCTACCTCACGATTGGGGACGCACGACTCAGCGCGCTGTCGCTGCTGCCGGCCGCGCTGGGTGCCCTGTGGACCTTCGGATTCATCTTCGGTCTCGGCCTCAAGATCGATATCGTGACCCTGCTCGTCCCGATCTTCGTCATCGTGATGGGATCCGCCGACGGGCTTCACTTCGTCACCCACTTCCAGGAGACGGCAGGCGAGGCCGACTCCGTCGAGCGCGTCAGGGCGGCCCTCTCCGAGGTCGGGGTACCGATGATCCTCACGACCATCAGCACCGCGGCCGGGTTCGTGTCTCTGGTCGTGACCGGCGTGGAGCCGATTCAGCAGCTCGGCTTGTTCGCCGCGATCGGAATCGGCTTCGCCGGCCTGATCTCGTTCTTCTCGCTCCCGGCGTTGATGAGTCGCATCACCGTGCGGCAGCGGGCCCACCGTGCGGTACTCGGTCCGCGCGTGACGTCTGGACTCAAAGCGCTCGTCCGCACCCGAACTCTGGGGATCGTCATCTGCGGAGTGATCGTCGTGTTCGCGGCCATCTTCATCCCGCGCCTCCATGTCGATTCGGATCAGCTGTTCTTCTTCAAGGACGGCGATCCGGTGCGGGCGGCGTTCGCAAAGACGGAGGAGGTGTTCGGCGGGGCAACACCGCTCGCCGGCGAGTTTGTCTTCGAACCATCGCAAGGCCTCGAAGGCCTCGATCAGATCAATGCGGTGTCGCGAGAGTTCGAGCAGCTCCCCGGTATCCGCAGCGTCTTCTCCGTCGCCGATGTGGCCGCAACGCTCAGCCAGGAACAGATCATGGCGCTCGTAGGCGGTGGGATCTCATTCCCGCTGGGCGACATGGTGAGCGCCGACGGTCTCCGCTTCATGGTGTTTCCGGAGGACTTCACGACGCAGGATCTCGAGGCCTGGGTTGCGTTCGCGGAAGAGACGCCGGAGATCCGCACCCTGACCGGGATGCCGATCGTCTGGGATGAGATCGCCCGACTGGTCTTGAACGCGCAACTGACATCGATTGTGGTTGCGTTCATCCTCGTCGCGCTGATGCTCGCCCT
>JAHEEL010000031.1 GCA_024640745.1 Actinomycetes bacterium | reverse complement strand
CAGCAGGCCTGCGACGATGACGTCGAATGTCCCCTGATTGCTTCCGGAGAGCAGCCCGCCGCCGCCCATCGAGACCACGACGACGGCCCACGCCACCGCATAGCCGAGGAGCACCCACGCCTCGCGGGCGGGGAGCAGGAGGGCCACGGCCACGATGGCATAGGCCATGGCCGCCACCTCCGACGCGGGCGAGGTGCCGCCGACCGTGAACATGGCTCCGACCACCGTGGTGTCGATGAGGAGGGGAATCGTTGCGGACGTGCCATGCGTCCGGCGATAGAGCGCATCGACTGCAATGACGGCGCCACCGATGGCATAGGGGACGGCGAACGTCCCGGAGCCGGTGGCGATGAAGGCGATCGCGGCGAAACCCACCAGGATCGCAACGACGGCCCGGGCGCGTTGGAAGTCCCGACGGATCGTTCTGTAGGCGATCGGCGCACGGCCGGCCGACAGGTCTTCGGACACCTGAACCCTTTCGCGGTCTTCAGCCTGTATCGGTCGATCCTCGGGCGGTGTTGAATGCTTCTGGTCGGCGCGCGGCGAGTTCTTCGAGCACCGTGTCCGGCACCGTGAGGTCGCCGTGGCCGGACCCGATCTGCAGACCCGGCTTGCCGGAGCCGTGGTAGTCGGATCCGCCGGTTGCGACCAGCCCGAGATCGGATGCCACGTCCGCGAGCTGGGAGCGGATCGCAGGTGGGTGTTCCGAGTAGTAGACCTCGACACCCGCGAGCCCGACTTCGCCAAGCTCTTCGAGCATGACGCGCAGAGACGACGCTTCGGCGCAAATAGTCAGGGGATGCGCGATCGATGTCACGCCACCCGATTTCGTCGTCAGTCGAATCGCTTCGGTGGCCGTGAGCCGGTCGCGCTCGACGTACGCTTCTCCTCCGTCCCCCAGCAGGCTGGGAAAGGCTGCCGAGCGTTCGTGGAGATACCCGGCTTCGACGAGTGCGTCGGCGATGTGCGGTCTTCCGACGGCGTCGCCGCTTGCGTGCCGCAGCACGTCGTCCATCGTTATCGCGTAGCCGAGTTGGTTGAGCCGCTCGACGATCACGAGGTTGCGTTCGGCACGGCCCGCGCGCAACCTTGCGAGATGCGCTTGGAGTGGGCCCCCCGTCGGTTCGACGAAGTAGGCCAACATGTGGGCCTTCACTCCGTTGTGGTCGACGGATAGCTCCACGCCGGGGATGAGCTCGATCGCGAGATCGGCCGCGGCTTGGCGTGCCATCGGCACGCCCGAGAGCGTGTCGTGATCTGTCAGCGCAATCGCCTTCAGACCGACTTCGGCCGCCTTCGCGACGACCACGTCCGGAGCATCGGTTCCGTCCGATGCAGACGAGTGGACGTGGAGATCGACGGCCACTCCGTCAGTTGGACGTGAGGAGGGTGAAGATGATCAACGCGACAACAACGAGGAGCGCATAGCCTCCGTACTTCTTGATGAGCGCGAAGGTGGCCGCACGCCGCTTCTGCTTCGCCTCGGCGGCCTGCTTCTCGGCCCGGTTCGCCCGTTGCCGTTGTCGCTTGTCGGTTGCCATGTGGAAAGGCTACCGGAAGCCGCAGAGAAGGGAAATCGGGACCGAACCGCGGGCATACCAGGCTCCCGGGGACTTTGCGAGTACGATCCCGGACCGTCAAGACCGCGAGACGGGAAGTGGGATCTATGTCATTTTGGGACCAATTGGTCGAGGAATTCGAATCGCTCGGCCAGGTGATTGCCGAGTGGTTGCCGCGCATCATTGTTGCGCTGCTGATCCTCATCATCGGACGGTGGATCCTCAAGTGGGTCCGCACCCTCATCGAGAAGTTCCTGAATCTGGGATTCATGCAAGCGATCTTCGATCGCGCCGGAATCACCAGCGCCCTTTCGTCGTCCGATCAGACTGCCGCCGGCATCACCGCCACGGTCGTGTACGCCTACCTGGTCGTCGTGTTGTGGCTCATCGTGTTCCGGGTCCTGCAGGTCCAGACGCTCGAAAGCCTGTTGGAGCGCTTCCTCGCCTGGATCCCAATCGTGCTCCTTGCCGCCGTCATCGTGATCATCGCCGCGGCGGTAGCGAGTTGGACGGCCGGCCTGGTACGTCCTTTTGCGGAGTCGAGGAACATCGGCTGGCTGGTATGGGTCGTGCAGATCGCCATCATCGTGTTTGGCGTCCTGTTCGCCCTCGATCTCCTCGAGATCACGTTTGCAGCCGACATCACCAAGATCTTCGCCGCCGCGATCGGCGTCGCATTCGCGATTTCCTTCGGGATCGGCGGGATCGACACCGCGAAGAAGTGGTGGGCCAAATACTTCACACCAGAGGAAGACACCGGACACACCGGGGTCGGCTGATTCACGCGCCGAGTCCGGTACCGAGGCCGACGGGGAGCGCATAGCGCTCCCCGTCTCGCGTTTCAGGACGCGATCGTGACGGAGTCGACGTAGATCGTCTCGAGCGGCGTGCTCGGGAACGGATCGGGGCTGCCGGCCGCCTGGCCGAGGGGCACGGTCTGCAGCCGGTCGAGGACATCGAGGCCCTCGACCACCCGGCCGAAGACCGAGTACTGCGGTGGCAGATCGACGGAATCGAGCACGATGAAGAACTGGCTTCCCGTGGTACCGGGGCCAGCATTCGCCATTGCGAGCGTTCCGGGCCCGTAGCCGACGCCCGCCGGCGGCAACTCGTCGGGTATCGAGTAGCCCGGCCCGCCTCTTCCGGTCGCCGTTGGGTCGCCGCCTTGCACGATGAACCCGGGGATCACTCGGTGCAGCACGGTTCCGTCGAAATAGCCCTTGCTCGCCAGAAAGACGAATGAGTTGACGGTCTCGGGAGCGAGGGATGGATCCAGCTCGATCACGATGTCGCCGCACGAGATGGCCATGGTGGCGGTGATTGGATCCACGGCACCGGTGGTGACATCGTCGGGGGTGTCGAACTGCATCGGCACGACCGGATCGGGAGCTGCAGCGTCGCAGATCGTCGACTGCGCCCGGAATTCGTCGTAGTCACGCGGGACGACCGCAAGGCGTGCATCCGGCAAGGTTGTGGTCGGAGTCGCCGTCGTGCTGGTCGTCTCGAACGTCGCCACGGCGGTCGTGGTCGTCGCCGACTCGGCGCTGCTGCATGCCGCGAGCGCGAATACGGCTGCGGCGACGGTGGCAAACGTGAGGGGGCGTTTCATGGGCCGGGATGCTACGCCCGACCGCTCGATAGACCCCGAGAATGCCCACCCGAGTCTCGTCGCGATCTTGGCGGTGTCCCTGGCTCACAGAACGGCTCCGCCATCGTCCAGCGGGCCTCGATTCGTTGCCGCCGAAGACATCCGGACCCCTTCTACACTCACCGATCACATGGCATTCGTGGTACAGAAGTTCGGCGGTACATCCCTCGCCGACGCCGACCGGATCCGCAACGTGGCGCGCCGTGTGGTCGAGACCCACCGAGCCGGCAACAACGTGGTGGTGGTCGTGTCCGCCATGGGCAAATCCACCGATGGACTCATCGAGTTGGCCACGCAGATTTCCGACACCCCGCACCCACGTGAGATGGACATGCTCCTGACTGCGGGCGAGCGAATCTCGATGGCGCTCGTGGCCATGGCGATCGAAGCACACGACGTACCGGCCGTCAGCTTCACCGGATCCCAGGCGGGGATCCTGACCACCGCAGACCACGGCCGCGCTGAGATCCTCGACATCCGCGCCTTTCGCGTCCGCGAGTGCCTCGACGAAGGCAAGGTCGCGATCGTGGCCGGGTTTCAAGGAGTCAGCCCGGATTCGAAGGACGTCACGACGCTGGGTCGCGGCGGTTCCGACGCAACGGCCGTGGCGCTCGCTGCTGCACTCGGTGCCAGCGTTTGCGAGATCTACACCGACGTCGACGGCGTCTTCACCGCAGATCCCAGAGTCGTCCCATCGGCGCGGAAGCTCGACGAAGTGACATTCACCGAGATGCTCGAGCTGGCCAACGCCGGAGCCGGCGTCCTGATGGCCCGGAGCGTCGAGTTTGGCATCCGCTACAACATTCCCATTCACGTGCGGTCGTCGTTCCACGATGGAGAAGGCACGTGGGTCAAGGAGGAGACGATGGAAGAACCGATCATCCGGGGGGTCGCCCACGATGAATCCGAAGCGAAGCTCACGGTGAAGGGTGTTCCCGATCGGCCCGGGGTGGCCGCAGCCGTGTTCGAGCCGATGGGCGACGCCGGCGTGAACATCGACATGATCGTGCAGAACGTCTCGAGTGAAGGCATCACCGACATCTCGTTCACGGTCCCCGAGGCGCAGGCGGCCACCGCGGTTGCCGTCGCACAGAGCGTTGCCGCCGACATCGATGCAACCGGCGTCGATCTCGATACGGATATCTCGAAGATCACGGTCGTGGGTGCGGGGATGAAGTCCGAGTCGGGGGTCGCGGCGAGCATGTTCCGCATCCTCTCGGACGCCGGCGTCAACATCGAGATGATCTCGACGTCGACGATTCGCATCAGCTGCGTCGTACGCGGAGACGACACGCAGGCCGCGGTGGAAGCGCTCCACCGAGGTTTGATCGGGGACGCATCGTGAGACGCTTTGAGAACCCGACGGTGGCAGTGGTCGGTGCCACCGGGGCCGTGGGCCGAACCATGCAAGCCATTCTCGCAGAGCGCGACTACCCCGTCGGCGGCCTGCGACTTCTCGCCTCTGAACGGTCTGCCGGCGCGGTCGTGGAGACCCCGTGGGGTTCAGTGAAGATAGAGGACCTTGCAACGGCAGACCCCACCGGCATCGACGTTGCCCTCTTCTCAGCCGGCGGCGGCCGATCGAGGGAGTTCGCCCCGCGTTTTGTCGACGCCGGAGCGACGATTGTCGACAACTCGTCGGCGTTCCGGATGGACCCGGAGGTTCCGCTGGTCGTCGCGGACGTGAACGACGAAGCAATCGAGACCCATCGCGGCATCGTTGCGAACCCGAACTGCACGACGATGGCGCTGATGATGGCCGCCGGACCGCTCCACGAGGTCGCGGGCATCGACCGGATGGTCGCCTCGTCGTACCAGGCGACCGGCGGTTCGGGCCAGCAAGGTATGGAGACGCTCGAGCGCCAGATCGAGTGGTTTCGCGGCAAACGTGAGGCGATGCAACACGGCGGTTGGGAGGACCCTGGTGGGGATCTCTACCAACGGCCGATCGCCTACAACGTCCTGCCGATGGCCGGGGCGATCACCGACGAGGGCTACACCGACGAGGAGTGGAAGCTCGTCTACGAGACACGGAAGATCCTCGAAGCGCCCGCCATCAAGGTGGAGCCGACCTGTGTTCGGGTCCCGACGATGGTCGGGCACGGCATCGCCGCGACGATGTTCTTCGATCGGCCGATGCCGCTCGAGGAGGCGCTCGAGATCCTCGCCGACGCGCCGGGCACGGAGCTGTGGCCGGACTCTCACGTTCCTACACCGCTGGACTCCGCCGGAATCGACGACGTGCTCGTCGGTCGGGTCCGGGAGACCGTTGGCGATCGCGGCGGTATCAGCCTCTGGGTCGTCGGGGACAATCTGCGCAAGGGCGCTGCGCTCAACGCCGTGCAACTCGCCGAACTGCTGCTGGAGCGGTAGGGGCGCTGCCGGGCCGGCGGTTCCGTTTGTTGGGCCCGGAACGCCACAGAGGACGTCCCCACAACGCGTTCGCTCGAGAAACACGAAACCCCGCCGCTGGGGCGGGGTCTCGATGAGTCGGGACGGCCGGATTTGAACCGGCGACCTCATCGTCCCGAACGATGCGCGCTACCAAGCTGCGCCACGTCCCGAATGCGGGGAGTGTACCCCCGTTCCCGTTGTGGCGTTCGGTCAGATGACCGAAACGTCGATTCGGTCGACTCGGTTTCGCTCCATGTACAGGACCGTGAGCCGCACACCGTCGATGTCGACGGCGTCTCCTTCGTCGGGGACGTGGCCTGCGAGTGCCATGAAGAATCCGGCGACCGTGCTGTACGGCCCCTCGGGGAACGTTCGGTCGATCGCGGCCGCGAGGTCCTCGATCGGGAGCCGACCGTCCGCGATCCACTGCTCCGGACCGATGCGTACGATGGACGGCACCCCTGGGTCGTACTCGTCCTGCAGCTCGCCGACGAGTTCGGCGAGGAGGTCCTTGGCGGTGATGATTCCCTCGATGCCGCCGTGTTCGTCGACGACGCACGCGATCGCGAACTTGCGCTTCCGCATCTCGGTCAACGTGTCGAGGATGGTTGCCGTCTCCGGCATGAACTGGGCGTTCCGCAGCAGGCCGACGATGTCGTCGGGCGTTGGGTCGGTCGTGCGCTGCAGCAGGTCCTTCACGAAGAGGATCCCCAGCAGATCGTCGAGGTCGCCGTGCGTGACCGGGAAGCGGGAATGGCCGGTTTCTGCGAGCGTTGCTCGGACATCGGCCATGGTGACCGGTTCGGTCAGCGAAACGATGTCGACTCTCGGCGTCATCACGTCTCGGATTGGTCGATCGGCGAGATCGAAGAGGGCGTCGATGATCTCGCGTTCGACTTGTTCGATCTGTCCGTCGCGGTGGCCGAGTGCGGCGAGCGCACGAATATCGTCATCGGTGACCATGCCCGAATCGCCTTGAACCGGGATCCGCAGCATCCGTAGGAGACCCCGTGTGATGGCCCCGAAGAACGACGCCAGAGGGGCAAGAACCCGCGAAAGCTGCCAGATCGAGGGTGCGACCGCCAGCGCGACGCGCTCCGGATAGCGAGTAGCCAGCGTCTTCGGCGTGATCTCTCCGAATATCAGGATCACTGCCGTGACGGCGGCGGTCGCCAACCACGGACCCCACTGCTCTCCGATAAGGCCGATGAAGAGCGTTGTCGCGACGGCCGCAGCGAGCACGTTGACGATGTTGTTCGCGACCAGCAGCGTCGAGAGCATCCGCTCCGGGTCCGAGATCAGCTGCTCGATGCGAAGGCCGCGCTTGCTCTCGGATGCGAGGCGGTGGACGCGCTCCTTCGATATCCCGATGAGCGCAGTCTCGGATCCGGAGAAGAAGCCGGACCCAACGGTGCACGACGCCAGGATCGCAAGGTAGATCAGCTGCTCGGAGTTCATGGCCGATCACCGGAGGCCCTGGTACTCGGAGGGTCGGACGGCTCCGTCACACCGCTCCGGATGCGTCGGCGACGGCGGTCCGTAATGCTGAAGTCGAGAATGGCTTGATCACCCAGGAGTTCGCGCCCGCCCGACCGGCGAGGAAGGCGTCGGCCTCGCGGTCGAGTAGCAGCACCACCGGTACGGGGTCAGCGAGGTCTCGAATCGACCGCGTGATCGCCATACCGCCCATCGAGGCAACCTGCAGATCGACGACCGCCACGTCGGCCGACTCCTCAGCTACCGCCGCAGCGGCGGTCGCGGGATCGGCATGGTCGATGAGATCGTTCTCACCGATGCTGAGCGCGGCGTGAACCTCGTTCACCACCCATTCGTCATCGGCAACGACCAGTATGCGTGACATTGCGCGAAGCGTAGTCGGGATGCAGCGGGCACCCGCCAGTCGCGAGGCGAGACTCGATGACTCGGACCCGAGACCGGGGCGACCGTCGCGTGTCGCTCGTGTCTCGTGTCTCTTGCCTCTTGTCCCCTGCAAGGTCATAACATCGTTTTCGTGCTTCGCCGAATCCTTGTCGTGTTTGCGCTTCTGGGTGCCGCCCTCTCGTTCGCGAGCGCAGTGGGGGCACAGGACGGCGATCTGCCGGTCGTCGTCATCGACCTTCGCAAGCCCTTCGATCAGCGGCTCATGGACTTCACTGCGGAGACCATTGCAGCGATGCCGGCGCATGTCTTCGTTCTCCAGGTCGATGCGGCGGGCATCGCGTCGGGTGATCCGGATGCGCTGTTGGGCGCCATCGACGCTGCTGAGGCGCCGGTGGTCGTGTGGGTCGGCGCCCGGCCGGCCGTGGCGTACGGTGGCGTAGCGAGCCTGCTCAACCGGGCCGACATCGGCGCCGCCGCGCCGGGCACTCGTGTGGGGTATCTCGAGCCATCTGTGATGAAGGGGCCCGAGACGATCCCGTTCCGCCTGGACCGCTTCGAGGGAGAGACCGAGGAGGAGCGGGCGGTAGACGCCGCGATGACCTCGATCATCCTCGGCCGGCAGTCCGTGATCGTCCGCGAGGAGATATCCGGATATGTCGACTTTGTTGTTCCGAGCATCGGGCAAGTGATCGTCGGCCTCGACGGCGGCGTCGTCCAGCGCGGCGACGTCACCTACGAGATGTCGACGGCCGAACGGGTCGTTGGCGAGGACGGCACCGAGGTCGTGGTGCCTTCGCGACCGGTGCAGTTCCTCAAACCCGGCCTCTGGGACCGGTTCCTACGCCTTGCGTCCGAGCCCGAAGCAACCTTCTTCTTCCTCGTTGCCGCTATCGCGACCGCAACCTTTGAGTTCTATGCGGCCGGCGTCGGTGTGAGCGCGGTGGTCTCGGTCCTGGCATTCCTCCTTGCCGGATACGGGCTGGCGACGTTGCCGATTTCATGGCCGTCGGTCGCAGCGGTCGCGGCCGGCCTCCTCCTCTACACGTGGGACTTCCAGCGCAACCGGCTGGGCTGGCGCAGCATCATCGGGACGGTCGCTCTGGCCGCCGGGGGGCTCACCCTGACGTCAGCCCGCCCCCAGCTCGCGCCGACGTGGTGGATCGTGCTCGTGGTCGTGGTGGGAGCCGCCCTCTTCTACGGAGTGGCACTCACCACGATCGTCCGTTCTCGGTTCTCGACCACCACGATCGGTCGCGAGCACTTGATCGGCAAGATCGGGACGGCGGAGTCGGCGTTTGGGCCCGACGGCATCGTGGTAGTCGATGAGGCGCGCTGGCGCGGAACGGCACATCGTGAAGCGGGCATCAAGCCCGGCGACTCCGTGACCATCACCGGCGTCGATGGGATCATGCTCGAAGTTGATCCCGTGACGGCCGATTAGTCCTACGCCACGGGTGCGCACCGAGAACGCGAAAAAAGTCGCGAAGAAATCCTGTGGACTGTCAGATATTTCCTGGCGTCGAGGGTTTGCGGTTCCTACATTCGCTCCGGCTCTGGATTGCGAGCTCATGGAGGGCATGAATGGTGATGGCGCTCGATCGTTCCTGGCAACCGATTGCTTCGTGCAGCGGAAGCCACTCGCATCTGTTCTTCCCCCCGAGTGTGACCGAACGAAAAGAGGAGCGCGCCCGCCGGGAGCTCCGGGCCAAGTCGATTTGCCGTATCTGCCCCGTGGGCGACGAGTGCCTCGAGTACGCGATGACGATTCGCGAGCCGTACGGCATCTGGGGCGGGCTCACTGAGTCTGAGCGGCGCCAGCAGCTCCTCCACGCGGCGACCTGAGCGACCTCGTATCGCCGCTGCGGCGGGTCAAGCCGCGATGGTCGAGCCATTCGAGCAGCGGTACGGCTTGGCGTCGCGACAGGCCGAAGTGATCGCGGAAGTCCGCCACGGTGAACGCTTCGGGGAGCGCACCGAGTCCGGTCGTTATCGTCGTCACTTGATCGGGCATGAGGACCAGGTCTTCCTCGATGGGAACGAGATCTCCGCTCCGGACGAGGGCGTGTCGAACTTCGGGTGAGAGGCCGAGCTCAGAGGCACGCGGCACCGCAAGGGTTTTCGCGAGCAACGCCCGGGCCGAGCGCCAGGCGACTTCATCCTCTTCGCCGAGCGAGGGAGCGAAGTCGGCGCGTCGAATCACCGGGCCGTCCTCGATCAGATCTGCGTGCCCTTCGATCAGGAACGCGACCAGGTTCGGGTCGATACCCAAGCGCGATGCAGCCTCCGACTTGGGGAGGCCGGGGCGCAGCGGGTAGCGGGCATGGTGGTCGGCGACCGCGGCTTCGAGTTCGACCCGCCGAGCCGCAACGTAGTCGCGAGCGAAGTATCGGTCGCCGGTGGACACCGCCGAGGGAGGACGTCCACCGCCGGACGCTTGATCGAGCGTCAATGCATCAATAGATCCATGAACGCCCACGAGCGCGTCGGCACGGAGATCCGGGCTCGATTCGACGGCGCTCGCGAGCACCTCCACATCGGTCGCGCTCGGGCTCTTGTCCGCAAGCGGGTCGAGCACCGTTCCCCCTGCGACGACGGATCGGCGACCTGTGTCGCGAAGAATGAAGCGATCGCCCATCGTGACCGGCACCGGGGTCGCGGTCGTCACGATCGCCGAGGGGTGGTCGCCGGCATCGAGTACCCGGATCCTCGACGGGATCGTCGCCGTTCCGAGGTGCACGTGGTAGGCCCCGCGGTCGGTGACGTCTCGCTCGGAGCGCAACGGAAAGCGGAGCGCCGCGAGAAAACGGCCCGACGTTGCGATGGATCCTTGGCGCGCAAGGAGCGTCCCGCGGGCGAGATCGCGTTGCTCGATACCGACGAGGTTCACGGCGGCGCGATTGCCCGGGGCGATCTCGTCGCAATCGGCTTCATGCGATTGGAGGGCCCTGATGCGGACCTCGCCTCCCGGGAACGCCTGCAAGCGGTCACCCACCCGGATAGCGCCGCCGGTCAGCGTTCCGGTGGCGACGACACCGGCCCCGGCGATCCCGAATGAGCGGTCGATCCACATGCGGGGGCGACCGGTGCTAGGGGTCGGGCCCGCACGGGCCAGTGCTGCGCCGAGTGCGGCGGTCAGCCGGTCGATGCCGGACCCGGTGATCGCCGAGACCTCAACCACCGGCCATGACTCGGCGACGGTTTCATGGACATGATCCTCGACGTCGCTACGTGAGAGCGCTACCAGTTCCGGGTCCGCGACGTCAATCCGGGTGATCGCGATGACTCCGTTGTGCACGCCGAGGAGGTCCAAGACGGCGAGGTGCTCCTCCGACTGCGGCATCCATCCCTCGTCCGCCGCAACGACAAACAGCGCAACATCGACGCCGCCGACGCCGGCGAGCATGTTCTTGATGAATCGCTCGTGGCCGGGAACGTCGACGAAGCCGACCGCTCCATCTCCGACGGTGGCCCAGGCGAAGCCAAGATCGATCGTAAGCCCGCGCTCCTTCTCCTCAGCCCAGCGATCGGGGTCTCGCCCCGTGAGGGCCTGAATGAGCGTCGACTTGCCGTGGTCCACGTGTCCGGCCGTTCCGATGATCGGCATCAGAGGGCGGCCAGGGCTGCGGCAACGATCGGGTCGTCATCCGGATCGACGGAGCGCAGGTTCACGACGGTCGCACCGTCCCGGCGCGCTGCGACGACCGGGGTTTGATGATCGGCGAGGCGCCGCCATGTGCGGTCTGCCGTGCCGGTGAGCCGCAGCACGGGTGTGGGAATCGTCCGACCGGGGACGGATCCGGCACCCGGGAGCGACTCGCCGTCGGCGATCATCCCTTGCGCTCCCGATGCGCTGAGGAGCGCCTTGCTTCGGCTACGAAGCGTCTCGGACGAGGCCGTGGCCATCGTCCAGAACGGGAGGGACCGGGCCGTTCCCGACGCATATGCTTCGAAGGTGGTGGTCAGCTCCGCGATGGTCGGTGCATTCACGCGCAACGCCCTGGCGACGGGATGCCGCGCCATGTCGTCGACCACCTCGCGCCGGCCGACCGCGATGCCCGCCTGCGGGCCACCGAGCAGCTTGTCGCCTGAGAACAGCACCACATCGGCCCCGCGCTCGAGCGTCTGACGAACCCCCGGTTCGCCGGCGAGCCAGGGTGGTGCGTCCCCCGGTATCCAGGGGACCCGTTCGTCGAGCAGCCCGCTTCCGATGTCGGCGATGAAAGGTGCGTCGAGCGCGGCGGCAACGGCTGCCATTTCGGCGTACGACACCTCCTCGGTGAACCCGTCCAAGCGGTAGTTCGACGGGTGCACCTTGAGTACTGCTTCCACCCGCCCCGTGGCGTCGGCGAAGTCGGCGGCGCGCGTGCGGTTGGTGGTCCCGACCTCGACGAGGTGGACGCCCGACGCCGTCATGAGGTCGGGAAGGCGGAACGATCCGCCGATCTCGATCAGTTCGCCGCGAGAGACCGCCACCCGTCCGTCGCGTCCTACCACTGCTGCCAGTGCGAGGAACAGGGCGCCGGCGTTGTTGTTCACGACCAGCGCAGCTTCGGCTCCGGTGGTCGAGGCGATCAGCGCATGCAGGTACGCGGCCCGCGCGCCGCGCGAGCCCGTTTCGAGGTCGAATTCGAGGTTGGTGGGGCCGGACGGGTGGCCGCCCGTCGTCGGTGACCGGCCGAGGTTGGTGTGCAATAGGACACCGGTGGCGTTGACGACCGGACGGAGGCGCCACGATTGCAGCGAGCGCAGGCGCTCCCCGGCACGGGCGGTTGGATCGGCCTCGACGCCGGCCTGTATCGATGCGCGGGCCTCGTCAATCGCATCTCGAGCAACGGCAACGATCAGCCCTCGGGGCAGGTCGGAGTCGCCGGCGAGGGCGCCGGCCAGGGCGTCGACCGAAGGGAGGTCGCGAGGGTCCACGAACGCAGACTACCGGCACCGGTATCCTCGGTTTCGTGCCTTGGCGTTGGATCCTCTTCGGTCTGTTCATTGTGATCCCAATCGTGGAGATCGCGTTGCTGGTCGCGTTCAGCCAGGCCGTTGGCGTCTGGTGGACGATCGCGCTCGTCATCGCGACGGCGTTCGTCGGTTCGTGGCTCGTCACCCGACAGGGGCGGGCAACGATCGTTGCCGTCCGTCACGAGTTCCAGCAGGGGGCGTTCCCTGCGGCGTCGCTGGCCCACGGAGCCATGATCGTGATCGCCGGCGCCTTCCTGCTCACACCGGGGCTGCTGACCGATGCGGTCGGATTCCTGCTGCTGATTCCCGCCGTGAGAGAGGCGATCCGTCGGTGGGTGGTTGCGCGCTCGGCAAACCGCTGGACCATCGTGCCGTGAGGCCGATTCCGCGGCCTGCCTCCACGATCTGCTTGCTCCGCGATACGCCGTCCGGTCTCGAGGTCCTCATGGTGCAGCGGTCACCTGAGGCTCGCTTCATGGGCGGGGCGTGGGTCTTCCCCGGCGGTGCCGTCGACGAGGGGGATGCCGGAGCTCTGGCGCGATCCGTCGTGAAGTCGACCGACGCAAGGCTACGGCCGTTTCGCGCCGCCGCCGTCCGCGAGCTCGTCGAGGAGACCGGAATCTGGCTGCTCGACGGTGGGGCGATTGCATCGCCCGTCCGGGACTCGCGAACCAGGGTCTTCGCTGCCGCTGCCGAGCGCAATGAGCGGTTTGCCGGTGACTCGATGTGGTGTTTTGCACATTGGATCACCCCGGCGGTTCTTCCCGTGCGCTTCGACACGCGGTTCTTCGCTGCAGCGGTACCCCACGGAATCGAGGCCGTTGCCGACGGTGACGAGGTGGTGGATGCCGCGTGGATCAGCCCGGCGGATGCTCTGAGCGGGGCCGCCGCGGGCGCGTGGTCGGTGGCCTTCCCGACCCGCAGAACGCTTGCCGATCTGGGTGCGTTCGATACGACCCGGGCGTTTCGTGATCACGTGGAGGCCCTTGGCCCGATCGAACCCGTAGAGCCGCGCCTCGTGGCAATGCACGGGGACGTTCGGATCCTGATGCCCGGCGAACCGGGCTTCGAGGCGGCAGACCCGAACGGCATGGCCCCTCGGGCACGGGCGGAGATTCATCGCCGGCTCGCGACCGGGGGAGCGACTGCGTCCGGGGCCGGCCGGTCGTGATCGTCGAGAACGTGCTCGCACCCAACCCGGGGATCTACACGGGGCCGGGCACCAACACCTACCTGGTTGCCGATCGGGGTGAGATCGCGGTGCTCGATGCCGGCCCTACCATCGATCGGCATCTGCTCGCCATCGTCGAGGCGATCGGCGATCGGCAACCGGTGGCGGTGATCGCCACGCACACGCACGCCGACCATGCTCCGTTGTCGAATCCACTTGCCCTGCGGCTCGGCGTCCCCGTCCATGGGTACCAACCGGGCCCCGCCTTCGAACCCGACCTCCGAGTGCGCGACGGGCAGGAGATCGCCGTGGGCGGTGTTGCGCTCGAGGCCGTCTACACGCCCGGCCACGCCTCCGACCACCTGTGCTTCCGGCTCGGCGGCCGCCTGTTCACCGGCGACCACATCATGGGTGGGTCCACGGTCGTAATGGAGGACGCCGCAGCCTATCTCGAATCCCTCTACCGGGTCCAAGCCCTTGGAGTCGACCGACTCGAACCGGGACACGGCGCCCCGATGGACGACGCGGGAAGAGTGATCGCGGACTACATCGACCATCGACTTGCCCGAGAGCGCGAAATCATTGATGCCGTCGGCGCGGGAGCTACCACGATCGACGCGGTGGTCGATGCCGTGTATTCCCTCGTCCCGCCGGACTTGCGGGAAGCGGCCACGCACCAGGTCATCGTTCAGATGATCAAGCTCAAGGCCGATGGAGAAGTAAGGTTCTCAGCGGGCGCAGTAGGGCCATCCACGATGGTCGAGTTGATCGCGGAGTCATGAAGACACACATCGCCCTCATCCTCCTCCTGGTCGTCGGCGTTGCCGCGCCGGTGCTCGCCGCGGACGACGGTGAGGTGACGCTCGACGATCTCGAAGCCGCCAGGCAGCGGAATCGTGCAATCTCGGCCTCGCTCGAGGCGACCGACACCCAATACGAGGCCGCCGTTGCCGAGGAGATCCAGATCCGCGAGAGCCTCCATGGAATGGCCAGCCGGGTCTCGGAGACCGAGCAGCGCCTCGCAGTGCTGCGCCTTGCGGCCGAGTCGGTTGTTCGCGAGTCGTACATGAGCGCCGGCTCCGACGGTGGCGTCACGACCATCCTCGGGTCGACCAGTTTCTCGGATATCCCGGTGCGGGCGACCTACCTGCATGCCGCCGGTGATCGGGACGTCGAAGTCATCGATGAGATGCTCGCTCTCGAAGATGCCTACCGCGTGCAGGTCGCGGACCTCGACGCGGCGCTCGCGAGGCAGCGGAGCCTGGTCGTCGAGATCGAAGGACTTGCTGCGCAGCTGCTCGCTGATCTCGACGCGGCCAATGACGAATACCGGGAGTTGGAGGCGACGTGGCAGCGGCAAGAGGAGGAGCGCAAGCGTCGAGAGGAAGAGGAGCGGCGTCGGCGAGCC
>JAHEEL010000192.1 GCA_024640745.1 Actinomycetes bacterium | reverse complement strand
GACTCGACTTGCCCGATCCGGTGCCTCCGGCGATGGCAACCAGGATCGAACCGGAGAAGAAGTCCTGCCGGCGACGGGCTGCCGACGCCACGGCCGCAGCATGCTCTCGGCTGGCTTCGGCAGCGAGGCCCTCCGAGCTGGCGATGGCCAGATCGAGAAGATCCAAGGCAGCGGTGAGGTCACGCATCGAGCGGCACCGGTTCGTCGGCGACGAGCGCGTGCGCCGCGACGGTGAGTTCCTCGGGTGTGACGGCGTCGATTGGATCGAGGCGAGCTTTGAGCGCTTCGATCCTGCCCTGTCCCGCCCGCCGCACGGCCTCGACGAAGGCTTCGCTGCGGTCGGTTCGCAGGTCGGGGAGTTGATCCTTCAGCCCCTTGCGTACGGGCTTGGTCGGGCTCCGTGCAAAGTCGATCGACAGTCGCCAGAGCTGATCTCGCACTGCCCGTGTTCGTCGCGGATGAAGCCAGCGCCGCTTCATCGCCGCACGCCCGATCTCGATGGTGGACTGATGCCATGTTGCGATGGGTTCGGGATCGATGTCCGGCAGCCCGATCGTCGGGTCGCCTTCGAGCGGGAACGGAAGACCGTCGAGATCCGCTTCAGCTTGCCATTGGGCGATCGCGCCGGTGGTCGCGTCACGAGCGATTTCCTCGATTGAAACCGCCGCCCGGTCCCACTCGAGGTCTGCCGCCGCTGCGAGCTGCCCTTGGTCGATGATTGCCGCCGCGAACGCTGCGTTGAGGCCATCGATCTCCGCTTGCGCTGCAGCCACCCGCTCGCCGAGCGCCTCCGCCACATCCTGCGCCCTTTGTGATGAGATCGCCGCCGCTGCTTCGTCGCGCTGGGCAACGATCTGCTGCTTCGCGTGGACCATCTCGGTGAGGAGCGTCCGGAGTTCCTCGATGTCCTCGGTCACGACGGCCTCAACGGGAATTCGAAGCTTCACCTCGGAGTCGCGTACGACCAGGTCGAGATCCGGTGTCGAGGGCGGCGGAGCGGAGAACACCGCTCGCACCGGCACGCCGACTTCACGGATGGTGTCGAGAAGTGCGGCGGTGACCGCGTCGGCGTAGCGGTCAGGCGAGATCACAAAGATGACTGCGTCGACGAGATACAGCAACGACGCCACCGTAGCGGGGTAATGCTCGACCGGGGGTGTGTCGATCAGCACGAGACGATCCGGGCGGTTCGGACCGGGAACGCGTCGACCGGGCAGGTACGCATTGTCGATGTCTCCCCACACTGCGATCTCCGTGGTGGTGGGGCGCAGCGGACCGGCCGTGACCACCCGCGTCCCGGCGAGCAGATTGACCATGCGCGACTTCCCAACGCCCGAAGTCCCGACCACGGCAACGATCAACGCGTCACCCGCGCCGGGGCGTGCGACGAGGCGTTCGAGCGACTCGAGGGCAGACGCAGCCAACTCCGGTTCTATCTCGGAGAGAAGAGTGTGGAGATAGTCAGCCGCTTGGCGATCCATACGTACGTATTGAAACACACCGGGGGCTCGAATCGGCGTGACCCCGCGAGCCGGCCGTCAGGCGACGAGTTCGCTGCCGGTCTCCGGGGCGCCGTCCCGCTCTGCCATCAGCTCGAAGTCCTCGTAGGGATAGACCTCGCGAATCACATCCGAGGGTATCTGAAACCACGGTCCCGCAGGATCGATCTGGGTGCGGTGTGCTCGCAAAGCATCGCGGCCGCGCTCGACGTAGGCGCCGATCTCGACGCTTGTAAGGGGTGGGTCGTCCGCTGCGGGGTCAATGCGTTCGATCCACCGGCCGAACGGCGATTCGAGCCCCCGGTCGGCCATCGCTGCGGAGAGCGCACGGATCCGGCGAAGCGAGAACGCCGGGGCGTACAGGCGCTGCGCCATCCACGCAGACCCGGAGCCTTGGAAGCGATCAGGATCGGCGGCAGCAATGAAGAGCTCCTCCGAGAGGTCGTGAACGCGGAGGTGGTCGGGATGCGGGTACCACTCGTGGTCGTCGTAACCGATGATCACTTCCGGCCGCTCCGAGCGAACTATCGCCACCAAACGCTCCAGGACTTCGTCGAGCGGAGCGTTCACGAACGCGTCGGGGTGAGCATTCTCCGCCGTTCCGGGCATGCCAGAGTCGCGATACCCCAGCATCACGACATCGTCGTAGCCGATGATCGATGCGGCCTCGCGCAACTCGGCGCGGCGCACGGCCGCCAGGTCGGCCCGTACCTCCGGCGTGTCCGCGGCGGGGTTGAGGATGTCACCCGCCTCGCCGCCGGTCGCCGTGACCAGCACGGTGCGAAAACCTCGATCGCTGTAGCGAGCGATGGTGGCCGCACCCTTGCTCGACTCGTCGTCAGGGTGGGCGTGGAGAGTGAGGATCGTTCGCGGCATCCGACGAGTCAACCACAGGCGGCGCCTCAATGGGTGGTGAGAACGTGGACGGCGGCCGAGCCCTCCGTGCACGATGCGAGGAGCGGGCACCACCGGCAATGCGGACCGGCCCGACGGTCCACGTCGGTTCCTGTGTCGAGCGCGGCGCGGAGGGCGTCGACCATCCGCCCAACCTCCTGCGCCGTCCGGGCGATGCCCGGTGTCGACGGCTCGACTCCAACGCGCTCGCCGGTTTGGACAGAGACCGCCTCGACCCTGGCGGGAAGCACGCCGCGAGTGATCGCCCACAGCATCGAGTAGAACGCGAGTTGTGGTTCCACGTCTTCGAGCCACGATCCCGTCTTCCAATCGACAATGGTCGGCTCACCGTCGAGATTCTCGAATACGGCGTCAACGCGGCCCCGCAAGGTCACGCCGTTGCCCACGTCCACTTGAAGGTTCACCTCGGCAGCGCTGGTCCCCTCGGTTGGAAGCTGCTTGAACCTGGCATACAGGTCACCAACCTCTGCTAGGACCGGTGCCAGGCGCGAAGGCCGGTTGAGCTCCAGTGACCCAAGCTTCATGTTGAGGTGTCCCTCCGTCGCACCAATCTCCTCACGGCAGGCCTGCGGCACGTCGGCGGCGGCGATCGGCCCGCGCACGAGGTGGCGAGCGAACAGCCGATGCGCCAGCAGCCCCCGGAAAGTCGCGATCGTGTCGGGTGGGTACACACCTCGCAGGCGGCCGAGTGCCTGTTGCGGACAGGAGCGGTACGTCGCGAAGAGTGTTGCCGACACGGCGATGGGTGCACCGGGCGCGGTGTCGGGAAATTGAATCACAATCATGGGATCCTACGCTGGAAAAGCTTGCAGGACAAAGGTTCCAGCCCGTTTCATTGACGGTCGTTATCGAGAATCGTACCTATAATCGCCGCGATCCCGACCGGTCCCAGAACTCCATGAACGCTCGCCGCATTCGCATTGCCGCATCGATCGTCGTACCGATGCTCATCCTCATCCTCCCCCTCGTGGTCTACGCGATCGACCGCACGGCCGGCCAGGGCGAAGTGCCGCGCAACGTGAGCGTCGTGGGGATCGACGTGGGCGGCCTGTCCCGCGACGACGCCGTCGAGGTTGTTCGAGCGTACGAGAACGACCTCCAGAAAGAGCCCGCAACGTTCGTGGTCGGCGAGAGCCAGTTCGAATTGGATCCGCTGAGTGTCGGCCTGTCTGCGAACGTCGAAGAAGCGGTCGACACGGCACTGGAGCAGAGAAGCGGCGGGTTGGTCGACGGGTTCATCCCATGGGTTCGCGGCTTCACCGATCCGGTCGACATCGACCTCGAAGTATCGGTCGATGAGCAAGCCGTCGAAGAGCACTTGACCGAGTGGGAGCAGGACGCGATCGAGAACCCTGCGTACGAGGGGTCGGTCGAGATCGTTGGCAGCGAGATCGCCTACGAGTATCCCAGGGTCGGCGAACGCATCGACGAATCGGAGGCCGTTGCGATCATCGACTCGGTGTTGGCCGAGCCGCAGCGCGAGGTCACCACCCTTCCCCTCACCGACTCGGTGCCGGAACTCACCGAGGACGACATCGACAACGCGGTCGAAACGCTGCGCCGGATGGTCTCGCGAACCGTGCTCCTCCGCGACGACGAACGCAACGTGGTTCTCGCCGTCACGCCCGAGGAGATCAGCAGCGCCACGGTTGTCGAGGTCGTGCGGAATTCGCCCGTGGAAGTGGAGATCTCCCTCGATGCCGATCGAGTGGCGGCCATCCTGGCGCCCCACCGAGAGCGGCTCGAGGTGCCTCCGGTCAACGCCGACTTCGCTGTCGACATCGAGACGAACGAAGTCGTCATCGTCCCTTCGAAGAACGGAACG
>JAHEEL010000030.1 GCA_024640745.1 Actinomycetes bacterium | reverse complement strand
GCGCCTGCGACGGCCGCCGCCGCGCATGCGGCCGCCGCCCGACGATCGTGATGACCTCGACGAGCCCGAAGACCGGCCGAACGAGCCCCCGTACGACCGCCGTGACGAGGACATGCCTCCCAACAGCATCCCGGTGAGGATCGCTGCGGTGTTCGATGAGCTGCGACGCGATGGGCGCTGATACGTGGTTTGCGGCACCCGGGGCGGCGTATCGATCGGTGAGGTTCTGGACGGTCCTCGCCGGGGTGGCGCGGTGGGCTTCGGCATCTCGGGCTTCGGCGGCGCCGGCTTGCCGTCGAGCAGTGCCTCCACGCTGTCGAGCTGCCAGATCGCCTGGTCCAGCTTCTCGGCCGTCGCCATGAGTTGTGCGGGCGACTGGGCTTTCTCATAGTCCTCAAGCGCCGCGGAGTAGGCCTCGGTGGCCGATTGGTACAACGTCGGCACGGCCACGATCTCAGAGCTCGCAACCTCGTCCTCCAGATCGATGATGTCGTTGGCGACGTCGTCGAGCCGCTTCTTGACTTCGGCCCGTGCCGAATCCATTGCCGCGGCCTCGCGCCGCTTCGACGATCGCGAGACGCTCCAATACAGGAAGGCGCCGCCCGCAATCACGACGAAGAGCAGGATCCAGCCCCAAGGCACGCCACCGCCTCCGCCGGGCTCGGCCGCGCCGACCGGCTCATCGATGAGGGTCGCCACGAAGAGCTCGACGACCTCGGTGTCCGAACCACCGTCGAGCGAAGCATCGGTTGCATCGTCGAGTTGGTCCCGGGTGTAGATGTCGCCCTGGGACTCCCATCCGACGGTCTCCGGCGCAACCACGAACACGGTGCCGGTCCCGCCCATCTCGTCAAGCGTGTTCCCGGCGAAGATCGTGGCCCCACCGGCGGGCTCTGAGGCGAGAACGGCCACCGAGAGCGCTCCTCCGGCGAAGCGCGCTTGCGTGACGGCCGCCTCCACCGCATCGGGATCGGCATTGGAGCCGGCTTCGACGAAGAACCCTTGGGCATCGAGTACTGGCGCCACGTCGACCGGTTGCGCAGCGGCAACGAGAACTACGAGAGCGGCGATGGCGAGGGCAAGGCGTCTCATGAGGGAATCGTACCCACCCGCACGATCGCTGCGGACTACCGAGTCGCGGCGGCCCGCAGGAAGAACACCAGGTTCGCCGGCCGTTCGGCGATACGTCGCGTGAGATAGGCATACCAGGCGCTTCCGTAGGGAACGTACACGCGCAGCGGATAGCCGTCCTCGACGAGCGACTGTTGGAGCGTCGTACGCACGCCGTACAGCATCTGGAACTCCCAGGGATCCGTCCGGCCGACGGCGAGCCGCTTCGCGAGTTCGATGCGTTCCACGTCGTGCGTTGCGATCGCCGGGACGATGGACGAGGTCGCCATGAGGCGCCGGGTCAGCGCGTCGAATGCAGCATCGACGCGGTCGAGATCCTGGTGGGCGATCTCCGGCGGCTCGGCGTACGCACCCTTGCACAAGCGCACATGGCCGCCGCGCACCGCGATCCGGTCGAGATCCGCCGGCGTCCGGTAGAGATAGCTCTGCACGGCGATCCCCACGTTCCCGAATCGTTCCTGAACGGCTTCGAATGCCGCGACCGTCGGTTCGACGAGCACTGACTCCTCCATGTCGATCGTCACCGTCGTCCCGCCCTCCGCAGCACGGGCGGCAAGCACACCGAGCGATTCGACCGCCAGCTCGTCGTCGAAGCCGAGACCGAGTTGCGTCAGCTTCACGGCGATGTTGGCGTCGATGCCTTTCTGGTCGATGCGATCGAGGCACTCCAGATAATCGTCCCTGGCCCGCTTCGCCGACGCTGCGTCGCTCACGTGCTCCCCGAGATGGTCGAGCGAGACGCGAGCACCCGATGCGTTGAGTGATTGCGCCGCGTTGACCCCGTCGTCGAGCGTCTCACCGGCAACGAACCGCAGCGACAGACGTCGACCGGCGCCGGACTGAGCGAAGATCCTCCGAACGGTCGATCGGTTGGTCACGGCCAGCACACTGCGGCCGACGACGTTCACGGCGCAGAATCGGGCGATGCGCTGGCGCCGAGTTCTCGTGATCGCCGCGTCGCGGCCTGGATGGCGTCTTCGAGTAGCGCCCGGAACCCGCCCTCTTCGAGCACGTGCATGGCGGCGGCCGTGGTCCCTCCGGGAGAGGTCACCTCGCCGCGCAGGCGGAACGCGCTCTTCTCCGATCCGGCCAGCAGCATCCCCGAGCCGCGCAAGGTCTGGTGAACCAGGCGTTCGGCGGCATGGTGCGGCAGCCCTTCACGAATCGCCGCCTCGGTCATCGCCTCGGCGAGCAGGAACACATAGGCGGGTCCCGTCCCCGACACGGCCGTGACGGCATCGAGCAGGTCTTCGGAGAGCTGGATGGTGTCACCGACGGCCCCGAGCACCGCCGCCGCATCCGCGAGTGCCGCAGCATCAGCCTTCGATCCGCCGCAGTAGGCGGTCATGCCTTCGTCGACCGCTGCCGGCGTGTTCGGCATCGACCGGATGATCGGGATCCCGGGAAGCTCACTCTCGAACGACGCGATAGTCACACCGGCCGCGAGCGACACCACGACCTGATCGACCGTCACGACATCTCGAATCTGATCGAGGAGCGAGGGTACGTCCTTCGGCTTGACGGCGATCACAATCACACGCTTCCCGCGAACGGCCTCCGCAGCGACCAGGGTGGTGGGGACTCCGGTGTGGAATTCGGTCTCCCGGGCCCGCTCCGGCCGCCGCACGGCGAGCGCCAGATCCTCGGGATCCCAACCGGCGCGCAAGAGTCCGAGAGCGAAGATCTCACCCATCGAACCGACTCCGAGGATTCCAACCGAGGGCCTCATGGCCGCGATGCTAGTGCGTTGGCCGGCAACGTCCGGGGGGGTCGCGTGCCGCAAGCCGCACGACGGACCGGCACCAGCCGGTCCGCACCGCCAAGACGCAGTTCCCGCAGGAAACTGCCAACGGACCGGCGTCAGCCGCTCCGCGCCGCCAAGACGCAGTATCCGCAGGAAACTGCCAACGGACCGGCGTCAGCCGCTCCGCACCGCCAAGACGCAGTATCCGCAGGAAACTGCCAACGGACCGGCGTCGCCCGGTCCGCACCGCCAAGACGCAGTATCCGCAGGAAACTGCCAACGGACCGGTGTCAGCCGGTCCGCGAACGCAGGGAGAGCACTGCCGCGTCGAAATGGGCCGCAGTCGCTTCGTCGAACGCCACGAGGCGAATCTCGCGGACTGTGCCGCCCTTGCGCAGCCATGCATCCGCTGTCTCGGCGATCACGCGGCAGGCATCGGCCGGCGGATACCCATAGATCCCTGCCGAGATCGCGGGCATTGCCACCGAGGCCGCCCCAAGTTCCGCCGACGCGTCGAGCGCCGCGCGTACGGCATCCACGAGGTGCGGTTCGTCTTCCGGGCTATCCCGGAAGACCGGACCGACCACATGCACCACATGACCGGCCGCCATCGCGCCTGCCGTGGTGATTGCCGCGCGGCCGCGTGGCACCGGGCCATGCTCGGCGACCCAGGCGCGCGACGCATCGTCGACGGCGGGACCGCCCGCTCGCGCAATCGCTGCGGCAACGCCGCCCCCGTGCGCGAGGTGTGCGTTGGCGGCATTCACGATCACATCGACCGGCTGGGTCGTGATATCTCCCCGCACGACGACGATGCGCCCACTACGAACGTCCGGGATCTCGACTGCATCGACCTTCGGTGTGGTGCCGACCAGCCGTGCGATCTGCGCCGCGAAACGACGCGGATCTCCCGTGGTCAAGAATCGGGTGGTTCCGGTTCCCGCTGCGTCGCGGTCAGATCGGACCCGGGCCGCTTGGCGAGCGACGGCCGACGCAGGATCGATCACCTCAACGCCGTCCCCGGCGGCGGCCCGAATCCGATCGGCAATGAACGAGTAGTGAGTGCACCCGAGAACGATCGTGTCGGCGCCGCGGTCGACGACGTCGGCGGTGTATCGGTTGACGAAGTCGTCGACGTCCGCGCCGTCCTCAACGGCCGCAGCAAGACCCGGGCATGCTCGGGCGATCACCGACACGCCGCGGGCATGCCGATCGACCACCGACGCGAACAGCTCACCCTGAAAGGTGGCCTCGGTTGCCAGCACGCCGATCATCCCGCGCTTCGTCGCCCCCGCGGCCGGCTTGACCGCCGGCTCCATTCCGACAAACGACACGGTTGGGAACCGCTCCCGGAGTTCGTGCAGCGCGGCCGCCGAAGCGCTGTTGCAGGCCACAACGACCGTGGTGGCCCCTTCGCCGATCAGATACTCACTGATCGCGAACGCCCGCGCTCTCACGCTCTCGAGACCTCGCTCACCGTAGGGTGCATGCGCCTGATCTGCGACGTAGATCAGAGCGGCATTCAGCAGCCGTGCCCGGATCTCGGTGAGGACGGCGAGTCCTCCCACGCCGGAGTCGAAGACCCCGATCGCGTCGGTAGTCACACCGGATCGCCGTGGCGGTTGCGGTAGGCAACCTCGCTCAGCGGCTTGCGCCCGCCGAAGCGGCGGGGCGCCGCTTCGTCCGACGGGTACCCGACCGCGATTGCATACCGGCATCGAGCCCCCTCCGGGAGCCCCAGCACCGTTGCCACATCACCGTCGCGATGCAACGTGATCGGACACGAAGCGATGCCGATGGCATCGGCCGCAAGCATGATGTTCTGAGCGACCCGACCGGTGTCGAACTCGTAGCCGCCCGGCTCCTCGACGAGCGCGATCGCAACCGGGGCCTCGCTGACGGGGATCGTGTAGTCGCCGCACCCGGCGAGACGCTCCTTCTGGTCACCGTCGACGACGACGAACGACCAATTCTGCTGGTTCTTGCTGCTCCCGGTCCACCGTGCCGCTTCGAGCAAGAGCGTGAGGTCTTCGTCGGAGATGGGATCGTGCCGATACGACCGCAGCGCGCGCAAGCCAACGATGCGGTCGTAGAAGTCGTTGGTGCTCATACCTCAAGCGTAGACGCGGCACGCGAAAGAGGGACCGGGTCGAGCCCGGCCCCTCTTCGTTGTTTCTCGCCTTGCCGCGGCTCAGCCGAGCAGCTTCGCCTTCTGGGCGGCAAACTCGGCATCGGTCAGCTTGCCCGCATCGTGCAGATCCGACAGCGTCTTGAGCTGGTCGGCCGTCGACTCGGTCCCGGCAACACTCTTGATGTAGTTGTCCTGTGCCTGCTGGGTCGCTGCGGCCTGCTCCATCGAGCGGTGCTGCATGCTGCTGCCGTTTACGATCAAATAGATCAACACACCGAGCAGCGGCAGGAGAATGACGAAGATCGTCCAACCGGCCTTGGCCCACCCCGAGATGTCGCTGCGGAAGATGTCTGCAAAGATCGAGATCAGCAGCCAGAACCACATCACAAACAGGAACGCAAACAGCATCCACCAAAACACGGTGAGAATCGGATAGTCCGCGATTACCGGCATGAAAGCCCCTTTCGAGCTCGGGTTTCGACGTTCGGCAGCCTGGACGGCGCCGAACAAGAGTCCCTCGCCACCCGCGATTGCACCTCGATTCTAGGCTCGCCCGTATTCGCAGGCGCTGCCTAGAACGACTCGACCGGCAGGTCCATGAGACTGCCGTCCTCAGTCTCCGCCAGGTCGCGACGCAGCTTCGCCTTCGGGAGAACCGTCTTGGCGAAATAGCGGGCCGAAGCGATCTTGCCCTCGTAGAAGGCGCGATCGGCCTCACTCGCCTCGTCGAGCGCCAGCAGCGCCACCTCGGCGTGGCGGATCATGAGCCAACCCATGATGACCTCGGCGAGCCCTTCGAGCAGCGCCGTGGTATGCAGGCCCGTCTTGTAGATCGCCGGCGGGTCCTGCATCGCCGCCATCGAGAAGCCGACGAGAGCTCCCACCTGCCCTTGGATGTCGTCGAGCGCCTTGCCGAGCAGCTCGCGTTCAACGGCGAACTCCTCCGAGCCGCCCTTGATCGTCTCGAGGATGTCCTGCCCGAGCCGCATGAGGGTGGCACCCTGATCTCTGGCGATCTTCCGGAAGAAGAGGTCGAGGCCCTGGATGGCGGTCGTGCCCTCGTAGATCGTGTCGATCTTGGCATCGCGGATGTACTGCTCGATGGGGTAGTCACGCGTGTAGCCGGATCCGCCGAAGACCTGCAGCGACTGGGCAAGGAGTTCGTAGGCCTTCTCCGACGAGTAGCCCTTGACCAGCGGCAGGAACAGATCGTTCAGCTTCGCGTAATAGGGCTCGTCGGGATGGAGGTGGGCCATGTCGAGCAGCCAGGCGGCATACATGTTCATCGCCCGCATCCCCTCGGCGTGCACCTTCTGCGTCATCAGCATCTTGCGCACGGCGGGATGGTGGATGATCGTCACCCGCGGCGCAGTCTTGTCGCGGCTCTGCGTCAGGTCGGCAGACTGCACCCGCTCCTGCGCGTACTCGAGAGCGTTGAGGTAGCCGGTCGACAGCGTGGCCGCCGCCTTGACACCGATCGACATGCGAGCGTCCTCGATGATGAGGAACATCTGTCGGATGCCCTCGTGGACGTCTCCGACGAGGTAGCCGACCGCCGGCTCGTCCATGCCAAACGTCAGCTCGCAGGTCGTGGATCCCCGGATCCCCATCTTGTCCTCGAGGTTCGTTGCGACGACGCCGTTGCGTTCGCCGATCGAGCCGTCCTCGTTGACGTGATACTTGGGAACGATGAACATCGAGAGGCCCTTCGTGCCGGGCTCGGCGCCGGGGCGGCGGGCGAGAACGAGGTGGATGATGTTCTCGTAGTAGTCGTTCTCAGCCGAGGTGATGAACCGCTTCACGCCCTCGATGTGCCACATGTCACCCTCGACGTGGGTGGCCTTCGTGATACCGGCACCGACGTCGGAGCCGGCGTCTGCTTCGGTGAGCACCATCGTCGATCCCCAGTTCCGCTCGACCATCGGCCTCGCGAATCGCTCAACCTGTTCCGGTGTGCCGACGGCCTCGATGACCCGGGCCATCAAGCCGCCGATCGGGTAGAGATAGATGGCGGCGTTCGCGCCGGCGAAGAGCTCGCTGCCGGCCCACCTGAGGACTTCCGGCGCACCGAATCCACCGAGACTCTGTGGGACGCCCATGAGATGCCATCCGCCGTCGTGCAGCGCGTCGAGGCTCTTCTTCACCCCCGCGGGCAACTCAACGTCGCCGTCGACCAGCTTGAGCTTGGTGCGGTCGGCCTCGACGAAGCTCTCCGCGAAATCCTCCGTGGCGAGGCGGTTGACCTCGCGCAGCATGTCCAGTGCGGTGTCGCGGTCGAACTCCTCGAACGGAGCGACGCCGAGGTAGTCGTCCACGCCGTAGGCCTCGAAGAGATTGAACTGCAGATCTCGAAGGTTGCTCTTGTAGTGGCTCATCGCTCACTCCCCGTCTGGTGTCGTCGTCGTAGTCCTGGCGACGAACGCAACCGGAGGCGGACCGCCGGCCGTCCGACAATTTGAGTATACACTCCATTTTGGAGCGATCGCTCAAGATCCGGGTATGCTCGGTCGTGAAGGAGGCTGGGGTATGGCGCGGTACCAGGTGGGAATCAGGACCGAGACCCGGATCCTCGATGCGACCCGTGACCTGCTGGCAGAAGGCGGCCTCGAGGCAGCGACCCTCAAAGCCATCTGCAATCGTGCCGGCGTGCAGGCAGGGTCGTTCTACAACCTGTTCGCCTCGAAGGAACAGGCCATCATGCGGGTGGCGCGAGATGCAATTCGCGCCGTCGACCCGGATCCCGGGCGTGCCGGTACCGACACCATCGCCGACCTGGTCGAGGCCTATGTTCGATTCGTCACCGACCAGCCGGAGCTGGCGCGGATCTACCTCCAGATTGCGGTGTCCGGGAGCAATGACGATTCGGTGGCCCGTCGCTTTCTCCGCCACCACGTTCGCCGGGTGGAGCGCTTCGCCGACGCGCTCCAGCGCGCCGACGCCTCGATGACGCCGTCCGGCGCGACGCAGATGGCTGAGGTGCTTCTCGGCGCGCTCGACGGCCTCGCCTTCCGCTGGGTCCTCGACCAATCCTTCGACTTCGCAGGCCATGCGAAGGCCGCCGCTGATCAATGCTCGTAGGCGAATCCCACGCTGCTGCCGCTGCACCCGGAGTCGGTGACGCGGTACCGTGGGTCACGTGAAGAGCGACACACTCGACGTTGGGGGGCCCGTTCGCGTCGCCGAATACGGGGGCGACGGCCCGCTGATCCTGCTCGTGCACGGCCTCGGCGGCTCGATCGAGAACTGGGACGTCGCCGGACCGCTCCTCACCGCGAGTGGACGCGTGGTCGCCGTCGATCTGATCGGCTTCGGCGATTCGGAGCCGCGGGATCGCCGTCCCAGCGTCGACGACAACGCCGGACTCGTGGCCGAGGTGATCCAGCTCCTCGGCCACGACCGTGCCACGCTCGTCGGGAACTCGATGGGAGGCCTGGTTTCCATGATCACGGCCGTCGAGCACGCTCAGCGCGTCGGCCGTCTGGTCCTGGTCAATCCTGCGCTCCCCGTGAGTCGCCTCCGGCCACCCGATTTCGAAGTGCTGACCAAGCTCATCGGACCGCTGGTTCCCGGAATCGGCGTGCCGGCGTTCCGGGTCTACCGCGCCGCCCACTCGCCGGAGGAGGAGACCGCCGAGACGCTGCGGATGATCACCGCCGATCCCAACACCGTCCCGGTTTGGGCGCGCAAGCTCCTCACCGAGGCGAATCGTCGCCGTCGTGGGCACGACTGGGCGATCCCTGCGTTCCTCGAGGCCGATCGCTCCATTGCGCGCTACGTCCTGCGGCCCCGTCGGTTCAGCCGGATGATTCACAAGATCGGCGCGCCAACGCTGCTCATCCACGGTTCGAAGGACCGACTCGTCTCGGTCGACTCTGCACGATGGGCCGCTACCGAACGTCCCGACTGGACGTACGAGGAGATGGACGATGTCGGCCACGTCCCGATGCTGGAGGTCGCCGACAAGTTCGCAGCGATGGTGAACGGATGGCTCGAGGCCGCCCGATGAGCTTCGACTTCGCCTCCATATACCGGGCGAATCGGGAGGGCCTCACAGAACTCGTGCTCGGACTCGACTCGGACGCGCTCGGCAGGGCCGTCCCGGCAACGCCGCTGTGGAACGTGAAGGATGTCTTCGCCCACCTGACCGGGGTCGCCTCGGACCACACCACCGGCCGTCTCGAAGGTGCTCCGGGCGAAGCCTGGACGCAACGGCAGGTCGACGAACGTCGCGATCAGAACGCCCGTGAGATCAGCGACGAGTGGACGGCGCTGGGGCCGACGATCGAAACGATGCTCGCGTCCTCGGGCACGGCCATGTCCGCCATGGTGATGGACGCCGTGATGCACCACTGCGATGTGATGGGCGCGCTGGGGATAACCGCCCCGCGCGATACCGAGGGCCTCCGCCTCTGTCTTCGCGCGGCGAACTCGATCGGGCCAAGGCTCGATGCCGCCGGCCTGCCGGCGCTCCGAATCGAGACTACGGGGCTCGACCGCGTCCTCGGATCACAGGACGAGGGCATCAGAGTGCGCGGCGACTCGTTCGAAGTCACGAGGGCGCTGTTCGGGCGCAGGAGCTTGGATCAGATCGCGGGGCTGGACTGGTCCGGTGACCCATCGCCGTATCTGCCGCTGTTCTCCTTCTTCCCGCCGCGCGAGACCCCGCTCACGGAGTAGAGAAGGCGGTGCCGGGTGGCTACTGCTCGATGGGATAACCGGAGTCGTACCAGTTGACGATGCCGCCGTCGATCTCGTAGACCTCTTCGAAGCCGAGCTCCTTCATCGTCTCGATCGCCTCCGATGATCGGTTGCCCGTCCGGCAGTACATGACGTAGGGATCGCTCTTGTCGAGCACATCGAGTTGGTCGGCGAAGTCGGGGGCGTAGAAGTCGACGTTGATCGCGTCGGCAATACGCACCTCGGCGAACTCCTCCGGGGTGCGGATGTCGAGCACGACCAGCCCCGCCGGGTCCTCGCCGATGACGTCGGCAGCTCGCTCCGGAGACACGAGCTCGATCGTCGCCGTGTCGGATCCTGACGAGCACGCCGTCATGAGCATCGAGAGGGCGATGAGCAATCCGAGAGCCTTGAGCGTGGTTCCGTACTTCATCGTGAGTTCACTCCTTCTTCGTCGATTCGGGGACCGACGGACTACGCCAGTCCGAGTGCGACCAGTCCGCCGGTCAGGTTGGCCACGCTCCGGAAGCCGAGCTGTGCGCAGAGCTTTGCAGCGACGCCCGAGCGATTTCCCGTGCGGCAGATGAACAGGATCGCTCGGTCGGGTTCGAGCTCATCGAGCCGTCCAAACAACGAGCCGAGGCTGATGAGCTCGGCGTCCGGCAGCGTTCCCATCGCCCACTCGAACGGCTCTCTGACGTCGATGATCATGGCGTCGTGCGCGTTGCTCCACGACTGCCAATCGACAGCCTCAACGAGTACCACGTCGTTCACACGGTCGCCGATCACGTCAGCTGCATGAAGAGCTTCTCGAGGCGCTCGGTGTCGTAGCCGTCGAGTGCGGCCCGCTCGGGATCGAGGGCGCAAGCGGTGAGCGTCATCGCGAAGTACCGGTAGCCGGCTTGTTCGAGCGCGCGCATCGAAGCGGAAAACTGCGTGATCACATCGGCGCAGTCCCGGCCCTCTTCCAGCATGTGCTGAAGGCCACGGATCTGACCCTCGACGCGGCGCAGCCGCGTCACGATGTCATGGATCTGGGCCTCGTCCGATTGCATGGTCCGAGAATATACCCCAGAGGGGTATACGCACGAACGATCGCGAGGGGTCTCGAAGGATCGGGAATTGATATGACTCGACTCAAGTTATAGTATTCAAGAACACTCAGAGACATCGCCCCACCGCACCGGTGGACACGCACAACGAAGGAGCACACCCATATGGGACGCGCCGTAGGCATCGACCTCGGAACCACCAACTCCGTCATCTCGACCCTCGAGGGCGGAGAACCCAAGATCATCAGCAACGCTGAGGGGCACCGGACGACCCCTTCGGTCGTCGCGTTCGCCAAGAACGGCGAGGTCCTGGTGGGAGACCAGGCGAAGCGACAGGCCATCACCAACCCGGAGCGCACCGTCCGGTCGGTGAAGCGCCACATGGGCACCGATTGGACCATCGAGGTGGACGGCAAGAAGTACAACTCGCAGGAAATCGCCGCCAGGATCCTCATGAAACTCAAGCGCGATGCCGAGGCGTACCTCGGTGAGCCCGCCACCGAAGCCGTGATCACCGTCCCGGCCTACTTCGGCGACGCCCAGCGCCAGGCGACCAAGGAAGCCGGCCAGATCGCAGGCCTCGAGGTGCTGCGCATCATCAACGAGCCGACGGCCGCGTCGCTGGCCTACGGCCTCGACAAGACCGAGGAGGACCACCTCATCCTCGTCTTCGACCTGGGTGGCGGCACGTTCGACGTGTCGGTGCTCGAGATCGGCGAAGGCGTCTTCGAGGTCAAGTCGACCCACGGCGACACCCAGCTCGGTGGCGACGACTGGGACGATCGGATCATCGACTGGCTCGTCACCGGGTTCAAGAACGACAACGGTGTCGACCTGTCGAACGACCCCATGGCGATGACGCGCCTCAAGGAGGCAGCCGAGAAGGCCAAGATCGACCTGTCGTCGGTCATGGAGACCGAGATCAACCTCCCCTTCATCACCGCGACGAACGAAGGCCCGATCCACCTGCTTCGCACGCTCACCCGCTCGGAGTTCGAGCAGATGACCGAAGACCTCCTCGACCGGACCAAGAAGCCGTTCGAAGAAGCCCTGAAGGACGGGGGAGTGACCATGGCCGACATCGACCAGGTCATCCTCGTCGGCGGCTCGACCCGCATGCCCGCGGTGCAGAGCCTCGTCAAGGAACTCGCCGGCAAGGAGCCCAACAAGGGCGTGAATCCGGATGAGGTCGTGGCGGACGGCGCTTCGCTCCAGGCCGGCGTGCTCACCGGCGATGTCAAGGGGATCCTCCTGCTCGACGTGACGCCGCTGACGCTCGGTGTCGAGACCGAGGGCGGTGTGTCGACCAAGATGATCGAGCGCAACACGACGATTCCCACGCGTCGCTCAGAGATCTTCACGACCGCTGCAGACAATCAGCCGGAGGTCGAGATCCACGTTCTCCAGGGTGAGCGTGCCATGGCGAACGACAACAAGAGCCTCGGTCGCTTCAAGCTCCCCGGCATCGCCCCCGCGATGCGCGGCGTGCCGCAGATCGAGGTGACGTTCGACATCGATGCCAACGGCATCGTTTCGGTGTCGGCGAAGGACCTTGGAACGGGCCAGACCCAGCAGGTGACGATCACGGGTGGCACGGCGCTGTCCGACGAGGACATCGAGAAGATGGTCGAGGATGCCGAGGCGCACGCCAACGACGACAAGCGTCGCAAGGAGGCAGCGGAGGCCCGCAACCAGGCAGATCACACGGTGTATCAGATCGACAAGCAACTCGCCGAACACGGCGACAAGCTGACCGACGATGAGCGCAAGCCGCTTGACGACAAGATTGCAGAGATCCGTACGTTGCTCGCCGACGAGGCCGCGGACCCGGAGGCGCTCAAGAGCGCCACGAATGAGCTGCTGACGTCGTCGCAGATCCTCGGGCAGAAGATCTACGAGGCGTCGGCCGCCGAAAGTGCTGCTGCCGCAGGCGACGACACACCAGCGAACGACGACGAGGTCGTCGAAGCCGAGGTGGTGGAGGACGATGACGAGTCCTGAAGACAGCAGCCGGTGGCCCGTCGACAGTCACCAGTCGGATGAGCCGGCAGCTACCTCCCCGTCGGGGGGAGGCAGCGCGGCCGCCGCCGACACGGGAGGTCACACCGACCCACCCGGCGAGAAGGAGTTCGATGAACTCGCGGTCGTTGAGTCCGGCGCGGGCCCGACGGCGCATGATCTCGGGCTCGAGCTTCCGGACGATACAGAAGAGGCGCAGGCACTCTTGCTGCGTGAGCTGAGCGAGGCACGCCAGGAGGCCGGCGAGCAGCTCGAGATGCTCCAACGCGTGGCGGCCGACTTCGACAACTACCGCCGTCGCGTCGAACGGGACCAGGTGGAGAACGTCGAACGAGCCTCCCAGCGGGTGATCGAAAGCCTCCTTCCGACCCTCGACGCATTCGACGCAGCGACGGCGTTCGAGCCACAGACACCGTCCGAAGAGCGCGTCCGCGACGGGATGGTGTCGACCCACGGGCAGCTGCTCGAAACGCTGGCGCGGGAAGGCTTCGAACCGATCCCGGCGAGCGGCGAGGTGTTCGACCCGAAGGTCCACGAGGCCGTGTCCGGACCGGGCGATGGCGACGGCGACCTGGTCGTCGACGCAGAGTTGCGCCGCGGCTACGTGATGCGCGGCCGGGTGATCCGGCCGTCGCTGGTGACGGTGAAGCATGCGTAAGGAATGGCTCGAGAAGGACTACTACGCCACCCTCGGGGTGTCGAAGAACGCCTCGAGCAAGGAGATCAAGAAGGCGTTTCGCAAGCTCGCACGGGACTTCCATCCGGACAACAACCCGGATGATGCGGTCGCCGAGGCCCGCTTCAAGGAGATCAACGAGGCCTACGACACACTCGAAGACGAAGAAACGCGCAAGGAGTACGACCACGCGAGAGAGATGGGCTACTTCGTCGGGGACACCGGCGGCCACCAGCAGTACGTTCGGGTCGAGGACCTGTTCGGCGGCCGAGCTGCTCAGGGCGGGGGGTTCCAGGATCTCTTCGGAGGCCTCGGCGATCTCTTCGGCCAGGGCGGCCGGCAGTACCAGCCGCGGCCGTCGGCCGGACGCAACCTCCAGGCCGATCTCTCGCTCACCTTCCACGAGGCCCTGGCCGGCGTCACGAAGTCCGTCGGCATCGACGGACGACGCGTGAAGGTGAAGGTGCCGCAGGGCATCGCGGACGGCACCAAAGTGCGTCTCACCGGCAAGGGCGAACTGGGAGCGAACGGCGGCCCCGCCGGCGACCTGTTCGTCCGGGTCCACGTGGCGCAGCACCCCATCTTCGAGCGCGTCGGAAAGCGCGACCTCAAGATCGACGTGCCGATCACGTTTGCGGAAGCGACGCTCGGCGCGGTCGTCGAGGTGCCGACGCTCGACGGGACCACGAAGATCCGCGTCCCGAAGGGCACACAAGGAGGAACGGTCATGAAGGTGTCGGGAAAGGGCGTCGAGACCGCAAGCGAGAGCGGCGACCTCCTGGTGACCCTCCGGGTTACGGTGCCGACCGACCTCTCCGACAGCGAACGCGAGCTTCTCGAAGCCTTCCGCGATGAACGAGCGACGGACAATCCCAGAGAGCACCTGGGGGTGACATGACTACGAACGAAGAAGCACGCTACGTCATCTCCGTTGCCGCCGAGCTGTCCGGCATGCACCCGCAGACCCTGCGCATCTACGAACGCCGCGGGCTGATCGAGCCCTACCGGACTCCGGGCGGCACGCGGCGCTACTCCGAGGCCGACCTCGAGCGCCTCGAGATGATCCAGGAGCTGACCAACGCCGGCGTGAACCTCGAAGGGGTGCGCCGAATCCTCAAGCTCGAGAACGAGATCGAACGGCACCTCAATCAGATCGAACGCCTCCGTCGCCTGCTCGAGGAATCCGACGCACGATTCGTCGGCGACCCCGAACGGCGAACGGTCATCCGCATGGGAATGATCACCCGGAGAAACCTGCCGGCGGTGCGGCGGGAAGCGCCCGGTTCGGAAGTCTCGGAGTAGCGCAGTAGCGTCATCCCAACAGTCGAAGTCAGGCCTGTTGCATACCTCGAAGGGCCCGGCAGGGCCCAGGTTCCCGAGTCCGTGATCGACTCGACGGCAGATTTCACAAGCAGACGGGCAAGCAACGAACAGGGCGGCCGTTCGTTGAGGTTGAGGGACCTCGACGCGTGCTCCACACCGATATCAGCAACAAGCCACCGCTCAGCTGAAGACGCCGCTAAACGCCGGTTCGCAGAGCATCGACCGGTTCGAGTGAGGCGGCGCGCCACGACGGATAGAGCCCGGCGAACAGACCGATGACCGCACCAAGGACGGGGGCGGCAAGCGGGACGACCGGATCGAGCA
>JAHEEL010000191.1 GCA_024640745.1 Actinomycetes bacterium | reverse complement strand
GGGTGCGTTGACTCCGTACCCCTACAAAGGCACCGCGGAGGTGAGACAATGAACGAATCGATGAGGGCGTCTCGTCCGACGGGACGGTTGCGGAGACCGAAGACGGCAGCCGAGGGGCGTATCTGCAAACGCGACGACTGCTCGGTCATCATCTCCCGGTACAACACCGCCGAATACTGCAACCTCCACCGGCCGCTCAAGTATCCAAGAGTCCGCGGCGTGATCAAGAGGCCCTGAGAGCGAGAAGCGAGACTCAAGACACGAGACTCGAGACGGCAGTCGGGCCTACGTCGCTGGTTCGGCCGGAGGCGTCAGGGTCTTCGTTTGGGACAGCTCGCGGGCCGTTTTCGCGATTTCGCCGATGATTCCGGCAACCAGGGCGACCATCATGATGACGAGCAGGATGCGAGCCATCGTGGTCCAGTCGACCGCCGTCTCCGAGAAGTCGAACGGGAAGATCCGGTAGGTCTGCACCACCACCACGAGGCTGATCCCGGCGAGGATCACCTGCGTCAGCGACCGGAACCAGAGTGGGTCATAGGCCATGCAGATCAGGCTCACGATGATGCTCGCGAAGATGGACACGTTGATGTAGGGCACGAGATCGCCGAAGTCGTCGGTGAGCCACGAGAGGAAGCTCCAGTCCCACGAGAGGATGTTGTTGACGATGAACAGCATGACGACGTTGACGGCGATCGAGACGCCGTAGCCGAACCGCCTCGACGCCCGCGACGGTCGCTTCTTGCGCGGCTTCTGCTCTTCGGTCATGTTCGATCCCTCCGGAGCCGAGACGTGGGCACCGTGCGTGCCCGACGCACCTGTCAAACGTACCGGATGCGGCCGCTGGTCGGCCAGGGTCGAAGGTCGGTGGAGCAATGACTCAAGGGAGCACTTCCGGGCGAAGTTCGGCGTCGAGGCCCCGACCGAGCCGGAGCGTTTCGGAGATGAGCTCGTCCATCGTGTCGGCCTCCGTCCGGAAGTTGACGATGCACGACCGCAGCGCAAAGCGTCCGCCCACGATCGCGTTCGACGGAAACACTCTTCCTCCCAGCTGGAGGTCGAACATCAGGCGCTCGTTCAGTTCATCGAGGTAACGGTCGGCCTCGACTCGTCCGGCGAGATCCGGCGGCACGAAGCGGAAGCACGTGATCGAGAGACCGGGTGCGGCAATCGCCTCGAGTTCCGGGTGTGCCACCACGGCGTCGTGTAGATACCGGGCAAGGGCGACGTCGTGAGTGATGCGCCGCTCGTAGGCATCCCAGCCGTGGGCGAGGAGCGATACCCAGATCTTCAGCGCAGCGAACGACCGCGAGAAGTGAGGGCTCAGCGTGTAGACGTCAGCGCCCCATCCGGTGTGCTCGTCATCATCCACGATGTAGGTGGCATGGACGGCGAACGCTTCCTCGAGGAGCGTCTGGTCGCGCACGAGCAGGCACGCACCGGCCATGGGGGTATAGAGCCACTTGTGCGGGTCGAAACCCACGGAATCGGCCCGCTCGATGCCGGTGAACAGGTGTCGCAGCGCATCGGTCAGCGCGGCGGCTCCGCCGTACGCACCGTCGACATGGAACCAAAGCCCGTATTCGGTGCATACGTCGGCGATGGCATCGAGGGGATCGATGGCTCCGGTTCCCGTCGTACCGGCAGATCCGACGACCGCAATCGGCCGGATCCCTGCCGCCAGGTCCTGCTCGATCGCCGCCCTCAGCGCGTCCACTTCCATGCGCAGCTCGCCATCGGTGTGGATGTGGCGGATCCCAGCATCGCCGAGGCCGAGCATCTGAGCTGCACGGTCCACGGTGTCGTGCACCTCGGACGACACGTAGACCGAGAGCTGCGGTCCCGCGAGCATTCCATCGGCCCGTACGTCCCATCCGGCATGGTGCGTACGGGCAAGTGCCAGGGCGATGAAGTTGACCATGGCCCCGCCCGTCGTGATGTAACCCGACGAGCTCATCGGCATCCCCAGGCGCGCGGCAAACCATCGGATGAGATGTTGCTCGATCTCGCTTGCAGCCGGAGAGAGGCGCCAGCCGCCGGTGTTCTGGTTGAGCCCTGCCGCGATCAGGTCGGCGGCGGCCCCCGGCACGGTCCCCGCACCGCTGATGTAGGCGACAAAGCCGGGATGGCCGGGGTACATCGACTCGTCGAAGACCACACGTCGCAGGTAGGCGGCGAGATCGTCGAGCGGCATCGGTTGGCTCGGTATCTCCAGGCCCACCGCCTCGCTCACCTGTGCGGCAGATCGATTCCGTGCCACCGGGAGATCGTCCCGGAGTCGCTCGAGGAGCTCGACCCAGATGTCCAGAGCTTCGTCGCCAAGGGCGCGAGCCTCTGCGGGAGTCCAGTCGAGCGCGCGCTCGGGTGTGGGCCGTGTCGTCGGTGTCATCGGATACCTCCCGGGTCGAGCGCAGAACCTACCCCGCGACGGGAATCTGTGCGCACCGCGCGGACGTGGGCAATCCTCGAGGCGGAAGAGCGTCCGCACCTCGTCCCGTCATGTGCGACTGTGATACCGACCGCGCCGGTCGCGCAGCAGCCGGCCTTGCGCTGCCTTCTCGTGGTCAGGTATCCATCGCCGCTCACATCGACGATCACCCGGTCGATCGATCCGTCCGTGAATTCGAACGGCGGTGCGTGGCTGGGCGAAACCGCCGAGAAGCTGTTGCGGCCCCCCCAGAGCCCGTCTCTAGTCAGGGCGGAGTTCCCCGGCTGGGTCATGATCTCGGCCGAACCGACCCGTTCGGTGTCCATCGACAAGGTGAGGTTTCCGTGGCTGATCGCACCCGTCGGTACCTCGGTGCGCAGCCCGGCTCATTGCGCGGCATGCCAGAACTCGGGCTGCGCTACCTTTGTTCCAGGCGATAGGGAATACCGAACGAAACGGGACCAAGACCATGGCGCGTGACGAGTCAAACGAGAAGCGAGACCGGGATGAACGCCGGGCCGAACGGGATCGGCAGAACGAAGAACGGCTTGCAGCCAGCGACGCCTACGAAGCCGAGCGTCAGGCCTCGAGCGACGCCTACGAAGCCGAACTCAAGGCTCGCAAGGAGAGCGAACGCGCCGAGCGTAAGGCCGAACGGGACCGTCAGCGTGCCGAGCGCGACGAGCGTGATCGCGTCCGCCGCGAGGAGCGCGAAGCCAGGGCACGGGAGCGCAACGCGTAGTCTCGAGCAGCCGACTCCGCATCAGCCGGGCAGCGGGCCAACGGCAGTTGCGGGCCGCCACAGCGGCGCAGTGGATTCCCGGATCGTTCTCCCGGCAGCAAGGGCCCGATCAGACGTCGATTGCTTCGAGCGTGTACCACTCGTTCAGGTCGAAGGAGCGAGTGGCCGGCGGCGGACCGACGAGGTCCTCTCGCGCCGCGGCGGTCAGATCCTCGGGCCAGAACGCGGGATCGGCCGACTCGGTCTGGAACGACACCGCGGCCAAGGCGCCGTTCCATGGCAGGTCCACCTGATACTCGACAACGCCCTCGTCTCCGGTGAATCCGATGTTCGCCTGCCATCCCTCCTCCTCGAGGAGGGCCAGGCGGGCGGTGGAGTCGGTGGCACTCCGGCAGCACCAACTGAAACCGTGCGCAAGCGTCCACTCCGGCAGGCTGCGTTGATAGCGGGCCGATCCGAGGGCCGCCGACGAGTGGAGGATCCAGATCTCGTCGTCGATGGCAAGCGCCAGGTTCACGGCCCCGATCCTGGTTCCCTCGAGTGCCACGAACAGCGCTTCGCCGTCGTGCATCCACAGGAGCCGTCGGTCATCGGTCATCGTTGTGATTGCGGCCCGGTCCCATTCGCCGCTCTCGATGACGCCGTCGATCGTGGGGGCTGCGTGGCTCGGAACCTCAAGGACACGGTCGGCCTTTGGCGCCGTTGTGTTCTCCGATGGAACCGTGGCTGTGGTCGGGGAGGTCGACGCCGACGAGGTGGCGGCGGGGACGGTTGTTGTGACAGGGGCCTGAGTCGAAGAGGCTGCGCCTGGAGCGGTGGGTATTGGTGAGGAATCACTCGAGCCGCACCCTACGAACGCGCCCGCCGCGACCGCTCCGGCAACAGCCGCGACCAAGCAACGTCGACCAATCATCGGGCCCTCCTGAATCGGACTTCACCTTGCGCCCGCCTTCTCGGCACGGCCAGAGCCAAACGGCCCGCTGCAGGTGCGATGGAAGTGGCGGGCTGAGACCGGCGAACGCCGACCGATGACGGGCGGCCTTATAGTCAGCCGGGCAGGTCGCTGAACCCCATCAGATACTCATCCACCGCTCGGGCGCACTGCCGACCCTCGCGGATGGCCCAAACGACGA